>JALEPQ010000157.1 GCA_022768685.1 Spirochaetia bacterium | reverse complement strand
CTCCCGGGTAAAAGAATCTGACCGCCAGAAAGCAAGAGAGCTTTTGAATGACAGCTTAAATAATGGAATTATTCAGTTATCAACTGGAGATATAGAAGATTGCTTTTCAGAAGCCTCTGAAATTGAATATCTGGAATTTTCTTCTGAACAATTAGTAGAGCAGACTGCTAGAGACGTCAGCCCTTTTATCAAAATAAATGGCAAAATAAAAAATATGCTTGTTGTAATTTCATCTGGAGATGATGAGGAAATGACTATGCTTGAAGTTGGAAATTGCATAAAAAGCATAGAAAACTGCATAGAAAAAGCTACTGGGCAGAAACAAGAGCCTGACAAAATGTATTGGAGTATGGTTCAAAAAGAACCGGCTGGTTTTATTCGCTTATTGTCGGTTTATTGAAATAAAAGAACAAATTATTTATACTAAGTTTATAAAGGCAATGGGGCGTTTATTTATTAATAAATAACTGACTTATTGCCTTTTTTGTTAAAAATCATTTTTGCGGAGGATATAGAAAAATGAAAAAAAATTCAAAAGTAGTTTTAGCTGCTGTTATGCTGGCTATGGTTTTGCCAATGACAATGACTGCTGCTAAGGCAAAAAAAGCAAAAAAAGCAAAGAAAGGTGAAAAGGTATGGATTGTAGCTACTGATACAGTATTCCGTCCTTTTGAATACACTAACGAAAAAAATCAGTTTGTTGGTATTGATGTTGATATTCTTGCTGCCGTTGCTGAAGATCAGGGATTTAAATATGATTTACAGTCTTTAGGTTGGGATGCAGGTGTGGCTGCTGTTCAAGTTGGTCAGGCTGATGCTTTAATCGCAGGTGCTACAATCAAACAGTCTCGTATTGATTCAGGATGGATTTTCTCAGATGGTTACTACCTTGCTACACAGACTTTTGTAGTTGCTAAAGACAGCTCAATTACTTCTTATGCTGACTTAAAAGGAAAAACAGTTGCTGTAAAGAATGGAACTGCTGGTATGGATTTTGCTAACAGCTTAAAAGATACATACGGTTTCAAAGTAGTTGTATTCGAAGATTCTCCAACTATGTATCAGGATGTTATCAATGGTAACTCTGCTGCATGTTGTGAAGATACACCAATTATGGCAGATAATATTAAAACTGCTGGTCTTCCTTTGAAAATTCCAGCTGGAATGGAAAGTGAAGGTGCTCCATACGGTTTTGCTATCATGAATCCAGCTAATCAGGAACTTCTTGATAAATTCAATGCTGGTCTTGCAAACATCAAAGCTAATGGAAAATACCAGGCAATTCTGGATAAGTATTTAAAGTAATCTTATTTTAAGGTATAATAGAGCGATGTTTGAAATATAACATCGCTTTTTTTTTGTAAGTTAGTATTTTTGCCTGGCAAATCTTTCTGCTTGCTTATCTTTTTCGGGGTTTTACCCGTACCTCTAATTCAGGAGATACAAAATGTTATCAATTATTAAAGTCTATTGGCTTATGTTGCTGAGATCTCTTGGCAATACGCTGCTTTTAACTTTATTGGCATTAGTTTTTGCCATGATTATTGGTCTTGTATTTGCATTATGTAATGTAAGTCATAAAAAACCGCTGAATGTAATCGGAACTATTTATGTAGATGCAATTCGTGGTGTTCCATTAATTGTACTGGCTTTCTTTATTTATTTTGGAGTTCCTCAGGCTTTTAAAATGATGGGTGCTGCTTCTTTCCGTTTGCCAGCTTTGCAGGCCGGAACTATAGCTCTTTCTATGAACTGTGGTGCCTACATGGCTGAAATTTTCCGTGCAGGTATTCAGAGTATTGATAAAGGACAGATGGAAGCTGCCCGTTCATTAGGTCTTCCTTATGGAAAAAGTATGAGAAAAGTAATTCTTCCTCAGGCTTTTAAAGTAATGGTTCCTTCTATTATTAACCAGTTTATTATTACTTTAAAGGATACTTCAATTCTTGCAGTTATTGGTTACCCAGAATTAACTAACATGGGTAAAACAATTTCTGGTAATACTTTCAAAAGTCTCCAGACCTGGGCTATAGTTGGTATTATGTATATGGTAGTAATTATTACTTTAAGTAAATTTGCTAAAAAGATTGAAAGGAGAATTAAGTTAAATGATGAACGATAATACTAAAATCCACGTTGAAAATCTTAAAAAGCACTTTGGAAAACTTGAAGTATTAAAAGATATCAGCATTGATATTAAAGAAGGCGAAGTTGTAGTTGTCATTGGACCATCTGGATCTGGAAAGTCTACTTTCCTTCGCTGTTTAAATAAGTTAGAAACTATAACAGATGGAAAAATCATAGTTAATGGAAATGATATTTCTGACAAAAAAATTGATATAAATAAAGTTCGTGAAAATATTGGAATGGTTTTCCAGCATTTTAATCTTTTTCCAAATATGTCTGTTTTACAGAATATTATGCTGGCTCCAGTTGAACTTAAAAAAATGTCAAAAGAGGAAGCTAAGGCAACAGGAATGAAGCTTCTTGCCAGAGTTGGGCTTGAATCAAAAGCTGATGTTTATCCTCAGCAGCTTTCTGGTGGTCAGAAACAGCGTGTTGCAATTGCCAGAGCTTTAGCTATGAATCCTTCTATTATGCTTTTTGATGAACCTACTTCTGCATTGGATCCGGAAATGGTAGGAGAAGTTCTTTCTGTTATGCAGGAACTTGCAAAAGGTGGTATGACAATGGTTGTTGTAACACATGAAATGGGCTTTGCAAGAGAGGTTGCTGATAGAGTTATCTTTATGGATGGTGGATATATTATTGAACAGGGAACTCCTGAAGAAGTTCTTAAACATCCTAAAGAAGAAAGAACCAGGAGCTTCCTGGATAAAGTTCTTTAATTTGGAGAGAGTAAACTTATGAAAAAAATCATCACTTTCAGTAGAGAATTTGGTGCTGGTGCCGGAGAAATTGGCGTAAAAGTTGCAAAAGAACTTGGTTATGAATATTACGATAAGGAACTTATTGTAAAAGCAGCCAGAACTTTGAATGAAAATCCTGACTCTATTATTCATCTGGACGAAAAAGTTACTATGGGGTTTGGTTTTACTCAGAGTTTATTTGATATGTATAACAAGCCGTCTGATGAACGTTTGTATGAGGCAGAAAAAAAGATTATTAAACAGATTGCAGAAAAAGGTAACTGCGTAATTGTAGGCCGTAATGCAAACAGTATTCTTTCCGAATATGATGATTCGCTCCATATTTTTATTCATGCTAAGAATTACTGGCGCATTAATCGTCTTAAAAATGATAAGATGCCTGATGTAAGTGAAGAAAAAATTGCAGCACACATTAAAGAAGTTGATAAGGCAAGAAGAAAGTTTTGTGCAAAATACACAAATACAGAATTTGGCTCTGCAGATAATTATGATATTTCTTTATGTTCTTCAAGTCTTGGAATAAACAAGTGTGTAGAAATTATCTGTAATATAGCCAGAGGATAAAATAAAATGATTGAAGTAAATGGAGTACTTGCGTTAGTTATAGCAGCTATTGGATGGAGTACTGGTGGTCTGTTTATGAAATGTATAGATGCCAGCTCCCTTACTATTGCAGGCCTAAGAAGTATTGTTGCTTTTATAGGCCTTTTAGTTTTAACAAGAAAATTACCTGTTTTTGTTGTACGTCAGGAAACTCAGAATGAGGAAAAATTTGCAGTTGATAAAAGGGCTACTTTTAATTTATGGGCATCTGCAATTTCTTATTCAGCTACAATGATTATGTTTTGTTTTGCTAATAAGATGACTTATGCTGCAAATGCAATTTTACTTCAATACACAGCACCTATTTATGTTGTAATCTTAAGTCCTCTTTTATTAGGTGAAAAGAACTCAAAACTTGATTATTTTTCTGTAATTGGTGTTATAGCCGGAATGATTTTATTTTTTGCGGATAATCTTTTTGGAAAAAAAGATAATGTGCCACCTCAGGTTTTCTGGGGAAACATTACAGCTATCCTGTCTGGAGTTACCTTTGCACTTTCAACTGTTTTCTTACGCAGATGCAGAGGAAATACATCAAAATCTTCTTTTGTGCTGGCTCAACTTATAACATTTATAATTTGTATTCCATTTGTAGTAAAAGAAGGTCTTCTTGATGTCCGTTCTATAATTTTTGTAATTCTGCTTGGAGTTGTGCAGATGACACTGCCTAATTATTTTTATGCAATTGGAATAAATAAGGTACGTGCTTTAAGTGCAATTTTAATTTCAATGCTGGAACCTCTAATGAATCCTGTTTGGGTTGCAATTTTTGCTCATGAATTACCAACTGCAAACTGCGTAATTGGTGGAATTATAATTCTTCTTTTTGTTGTTGGAAATGATGTTCTGAGAGTTGCAAAAGCCAGGAGATAAAAAATCCCGTGCAAGCACGGGATGAAAATTTTACTATTTTTCTTTAGTTTTATGCAGAAGGATTTTCTTCTGTTACTAAATTTTTAAGGTCTTTATTTGTCATTGCACAGACACAAGAGTCACTGTAAATGTTTACTGCAGTTTCAATCATATCAATAATTGCATAGATTGGAAGAATTACACCCATAATTCCGATTGGCATTCCTTTTCCTGCCATAAGTGAAAGTGTAAGGAAGAAACATCCCATTGGAACGCCTGCATTACCAACAGCACTTACAACTGAAATTAAAATCCATGAAATAACTGTAATTAGATTTAATTCAACGCCTCCGTTTTTCATAACAAAAAGGGAAGTAACAAGAATAAATGCAGCACATCCATTCATGTTGATTGTTGTACACATTGGAAGAATAAAACGTGAGAATTTTTTATCACATTTAACACGGTTTTCAACACAGTCCATTGTTACAGGAAGTGTAGCTGCAGAACTTTTTGTAAATAAAGCTGTAAGAATTGCAGGAATCATGTTCTTGAAGTGTTTTAAAGGATTAATTCCACGAATTAAAAGGAAAATTGAAAGTACAATAAAGAACTGAATGAAGTTTCCACTTAAAACAACAGCAACGTATCTTCCAATTGAGTCTGCAACAATTCCAGCTGAAAGATCAGATACTAACTGTGCAGTAAAGGCTATGATTCCGATTGGAAGAATTGTAATAATCCATCCAATAATCATAAATACAATTTCCTGAAATCCGTTGATTACGTTTAAGATTGTTGTTTTCTTTTCTGAATCTTTCATTTTTGAAATGGCAATACCAAATGCAAAGGAAACAATCAGAATAGAAAGAACATTGCCAGAAATAAAAGGATATAGAATATTATCTGGAATGGCACTTACAAAATAGTCAAGGAATGATGAAGACTTCATAGTTGCTAATTTATCTGCTGCAACACCTTCGTAAACTGAAGCTGAAAGAACTTCTGGTTTAATGATGAAGAAGAGTATTGCTGCAATAGTAGAAGCTGCAAGTGTTGTAAGAAGAGTGTACATGAGTGTTCTTCTAAAAATTTTACCAGTTTCCTTGTTTCCGCCAAGCATTGCCAAAGTTGTAAGAACAGAAACTGCAATGGCTGGAACTGCGGTAAATTTAAATAATCTTGTAAAAAGTGTAGCCACAAAATTACAGATGTTGTTTATTGCAGCAATGTGCAAAGAGCCCAATATGGCACCAATAACCAGGGCGCCAACCCAAAAAATCACTTGTTTAATTTGTTTAGACATATTAACTCCGTTACTATTTATAATAACAAAAAAAACAGTGGTGAACAATGGTATTACAGGGCAAACGCATTATAAACAAAAATCCGATTTTTTGGCTCCCAGTCACGGTTGCGTGATTCAAAACCGCGCAATAATGCGCTACACGCTTTTTGTGGTATAGAAACTATTGAACTGCCGCTTCGCAGCAGCCACAAA
>JALEPQ010000102.1 GCA_022768685.1 Spirochaetia bacterium | reverse complement strand
TTTGTTGCTACGTTGTATCAAAAACTGCTTTTTCAACGCCTCCCTGCGTTGTCGCTAACATAAGGAGGTGTAATATAAAACCGCTAAAATAGCGCGGCTTTATATTACTAAAGTTTGCGATGCAAACTTTTTTTTTGAACTGCTGTTCCTCATTACATTACGGAACAGCGTAAAAAGTCAATCGATTGTTGAAACAATCTTCTTGACTTTTTAAGGGAAAAAATAAATGAAAGAATTTTTAAAATTTGATGAAGTTAGAAACAATGGATTAAAAATTGCTCAGAAAATCTACAAAGATGGTTTTATTCCTGATGTAATTTATTGTTCACTTAGAGGCGGTGCCCCAATGGCAAACGTTATCAGTGAGTATTTTAAAATTATCTGCAAGGCAAAAGGTCTTCATCCAGCTTTGTATGCTGGCGTTGTTGCAAGATCTTATTCTGATATAGCTCAACATTCAAAAGTATTTATTGATGGATGGACTTATCCTCCTGAAAATCTCAGACCTGGAGATAAAATCCTTTTAGTTGATGATATTTTTGATTCAGGAAGAACAATCAACTGTCTTGTTGAAACACTTATGAACAGCCGCGGTTTTTCCCGTGAAGATATTAAGGTCGTTGTTCATGATTACAAATATTTTACATATTACAAGGAACAGCTTCCTGTTCAGCCTGATTATTATTGTCGTAAAATTGAAATCAATTCTCCAGAAGAAAATCGCTGGATTCATTATATGAGTCATGAACTTGTAGGTTTAACTCCAGAAGAATTACAGAAGTATTATTACGATGTTGATCCTGAATTAAAAGATGTAATAGGACCTTATTTAGGATAGTTATAAAAGTTTAAGTTTATCGAGGAAGTATGAAAAAATTATCAGTTAAAACCATTTTATTATGTTTATTCTTATTCTTAACTGAATCTGTTTTTGCAGAAATAAATGTTTTAAGTCCAGTTGAAGGAAACTGGTCTAATAAACAGATGCTGATAATAGACACTTCAAAAGGTGGAGAATTCTTTTTCTCGGTAGACGGATCAGATCCTCAGACTGTAGGTTTTGCTTATGATGAGCCTATTCTTCTTGACGTTTCTGGTAATGTGAGTTTAAAAATTTTCAGACTTTTGAGTGATGGTACTTCAGAAACAAAAGAGGTTAGATATTCTGTAAGACAGAATCCCGGGGATCAGAAATATTCAGATTTTATAAGTTCCTTTATTCAGACTGGAATTTATAATTACAGTGCAGGAACAGGATTTGAAATTCCTTCCAGGCTTCAATTCAGTCTGGAAGATTCTCCCATCTTCAATCCAGGGCAAACTTTGTATTTGAATCCTGATTGTATTCTTTCCAGATTTATTCCATGTGTAATTTTTGATTCTGAAAAAAATTTAAAATGGAGATTTTATATTCATACTTTTCCTCAGAATGCAGGTGTTTATAGTAGAGTAGATGTTCCATTTTATGTAACAGATTGGGAAAAGATTACTTTTACAGATGATAATCTTCTTTACAAAATAGATGATTCATATTGGGCATTAATTAAAGAACCTGTAATACTGGATCGTTCTGTTCTTCATACAATTTACTGGCAGAGTTTAAATTATGAAGCTGGTAATCCAATTCAGAGTTTTACTCTTCCAGAAAAACCTGTGTTAAAAGAAGATGTTTCTGAGGATGGTTCAGTTATTTTTTCTGTGGAAAATCCTGATTATATGCTTTCGTTAATTACAAATGATGTTGATTCTCAGGAGCTGTTTGAACGTATTGGTGTAGATACCTTCTATGGAGATGAAGTACAAGGAACTTTAAAGCTGGGGTTTTATGCTTCTTCAGTTTATCAGGGAGAGATTGAAAAATATTATTCTGTTAATAAATTACCTCCTGTAAATCCTGAAATTCGTTCTACTGCTGAAGATTTTTATACTAGAAATAATGTACGGGTTTCTTTTAACTGGAATAAAGATAGCGAACTATATGTTTCTGTAAGTGAACCTTATGTTATTTCAGATTTTTCAAAAATATACAAAGAGGATGATTCAGTATTTTCTAATATTTCAGTTTCACCATTTAAAAAAATTGAGGAAAGTGAATATACTATAGATTTTTCTTCTGATAATTATGGCGCAACTTATTATAAAGTTTATGCTTATACTAAAAATAAAATAGCTCAAAGTGAAATTGTTGAATATAGTTTTATTATTGACCAGTTTAACTATTATTTTGATTCAGAAAATGCTTCAGAAATTCAAATAGGAACTGTTAATTATCCTTTTTCAGATTTTTCTAAATGTTTAAGTTTAATGAATGAAAGTAGAGCTGTTTGTCTTCATGTGAATGGAGTTCTTACAATTCCTTCTGGTAAAAACATACTTACTACAAATTGCCAGGTCATAATAGATGATTCTTCTGAAATCTGTTTTGAAAGTGGAGCTACTTTAATTGTAAAAAATTCTAGTCTTGAAATTGCAAATACCAGAATCAAAAATGGATCCTCTCAAAAAATTAAATCAATAGTTCCTATGGTAAGACTTGAAAATTCTGTATTGACTGTAGAAAACTGCCAGATTTCAGCTCAATTTTCTAAAAATGGAAACGTAATAGATTCAAATAAATCGGTTGTAAATATTTCTGATTGTGTAGGAGTTGTAAATGCTGCTTCTTATAGTTCATTTATATCTGCTGTAAATTCTAAAATAAACATAAAAGAATCTGTACTTAATTCAAATGCAGATACTTGTGTTGTAATCTCAGCAACAGATTGTGAATTAAATATTCAGAAAAATTCTATGCAGGTAACTGGTAAAAATGGACGTATTGCAGAATTTTTTGGAGGAAAGGCTTCTCTTGTAAATAATATGTTTAAATCAAATCTTTCAAACAAAGAAAATTCCAATACTCCAGTATACAGAAATAATAAAACTTCTATTTATCAGGAAAACAACGATAGTTATGGATTTTAAAATATTAGAAACTGGATTTGATGAAGCTGGAAGAGGTCCTCTTGCCGGTCCTGTAAGTGCCGGTTGTGTTATTTTGCCAGAGGATTTTCCTTTTGAAATATTAAACGATTCAAAAAAACTTTCAGAAAAAAAAAGGGAAGCAGCTGAAATAATCATAAAAGAAAAAGCCTGTTGGGGAATAGGTTTAGTCGACCACGAAACAATTGATAGAATTAATATTCTAAATGCAGCAATGCTTGCCATGAAGATTGCTTATGAACAGATGTTAGAAAAGCTGCCTCAGTGGTGCAAAGATAATAATATTGATTTTTCTAAAATAAAACTTTCTGGTATTACAGACGGGACTAAATGTCCTGAAGTTCCTATTGAAATTAAATGTGAACCAAAAGCAGATGGAAACTATACTTCTGTAATGGCCGCAAGTATTCTTGCCAAAACATGCAGGGACCGTATAATGATTGAAATGGATAAAAAATATCCCCAGTATGGATATGCCAGGCATAAAGGTTATCCTACCAGGGATCATAAAGAAATCTGCCGCAAAATAGGACCTTCTCCAATTCAGCGGCTTTCTTTTAAGTATTAATTATTCTTCAACAGGTGCTGCAGTTTTTTTTGAAACCACATGAACTCTTCCAGTTCTCTTAATTCCATCGTCAACTTTTTCTGCTGACTGTTCAGATTTAACATGGTAAACTTTTTTTCCTGCGCCTTTTGCGTATTTAGCATCTTTTGCAGCACGTTTTTCTTTTGCAGCCTTCTGTCTTGCTTTTCTGTCTTTTTCAATATATTCAAGGGACTTTTCCATTCCCTGAAGGAATTTCTGCATATCATCTGCAAAAATAGCTATCTGATGACGGTCAGCTTCAGCACCATCACGATTTTTGCTTTCTACTATCTGAAGAAATACATCACCTGTACGGTTTTCTTTTACATTAAAAAAATAAGAACGATTGTCTAAATAGATTTGAGTTGTAAAAAGTTCTCCACGTGCTCCCATAATAATTCTCCTGTATGTTTATAAATTTTTCCAGGAAAATGCACAATAAAGAACCTTCCCTGAAAATGTTAATCATAAATTAGCATAAAACCGCAAACATTGCAAGAATATTAATTTTTTATTCTTCCTATATAGTTTGCAAATTCAGCTTCAGAAACTGTGCTGAAAGGGTCAAAATGAATACCATCTTTTAAATCCATTATTTCGTGTTCTACACAACCTAAAACTGCATCAAAATCTTTGTTTTGAATTGAAACATCTGGAAGAGGGCTGTCCAACTGCTGGTTTTCTACAAATATTTTAGAATATTGAGTTTTATAGTCCGGATTACCAATATTGGCTATATATAAGTTCCATAAAAATCTTGAAACCATCTGTCTGTTTAATTCTGAAGCATTTAAAAATGTTTTTGAAGTTTTTTGCTGATTATTTGAATCAGTTGCCGCTGAAAAAAATCCCTGTTTTTCAAGATTCTTAATAAGCGCTGTTGTTTTTATTTTCATTCCTGCTGTAAAAAAATTCAACAATGGTGAGTTTGACATGATAATTTCAACTGCCCTTACAGGAGTAACTGGTCTGTTTTTTATGTCAACTGAACTGGAGTTTTCATAAGTTGTCCACATTAACTCTTTTAGTTCTGTGTATTTTTCAACATAGTAGGGATTCGTAAATTGAAGAAGAGCCTTATCCATAGCTGCAACAGCTTCGGAAGTATTATTTAGGGCAAATAAAATTTTTGATTTTTCAAGATTTGCCAGAGCATTATCTTCTTCAATCTGTAATAATTCCTCTAGTTTTTTAAGTTGAGTTTCATTATCACGTTCCAGTTTAATTCCAAGAATCTGACAGTATTGATCAGCTGGTTGTGCAGCTTTTGCAATTTTGAAGCATTCCTGGGCATTTGTTTTTTTTCCAGCCATTAAATATAAAAGACCTTCCAGCGAAGATAATCTTGCTTTTACAGTGGGTTCCTGATGTGCAGCTTTTGCCGCATTATTTATTTTTAAAATTAATGAATTAATCTGAGCCGCAGAAATATTATTCCGGGTAATTTTGTCTGAATCTATTTCTACATAAAGATTTTCATATTCTTCAACAGATTGGTATGCAAAATCAATTTCACTGGAAGAATAATAAATATCTTCCTGTAGCGTTGTACAAGATGTAAAAAGTAAAGCTATAAAAAGGCAAAAACACATTGTTTTTTTCATCAGATTCTCCATTGTATATTAATATTCCAGCTTATATGCGTAGATTTTGTTGTCTAAAGATAATGTAAGGCAGTCCTTTTTATTATCCCCATTTACATCTACAAATACAGGATTTCCATAACCAGAAATAGGGAATCCTTCAATCATATCAAGATTAGCTCTAAATCCGTAAATTGTATTTCCTTCACCGCAGATAAAAACTTCTTCATCTCCATCATCATCATAATCTGCTGCAGTTATTGTTCCAGATTTTACTTTCAGATATGGAATTCTAGTTTTAGTTATATTCCTGTTTTCTATTCTGTATAAAGTTCCGTCTTGTGATAGTGCCACAAGAACATTATTGTTGTTTTTATATTTTACAGGATGCAGACCAAGATAAAAAACATTTTCAAGAGGTAATGGCAATTCTGGCGTTTCAAATCCATTTAAGCCGTATTTTGCTGAATAAAGATTTCCTGCCTGAGTTATAAATGCAATTTTCAACTCGTGATTTTCTGTAAATATAGCAGGAGAACCATAACCAATTCCATTTACATCAAAAGAACTGATTCCTTTTTTTGAATATGCATTTATTTTTCCAAGAAAACCTCTGTCATAAATAGAAATTATGTCCTTATAAACTACTGGAGCTGAATAAGTTTTGTTGCATTTTGAATCAAGATATTCAATCTCCCCATTTGGTTTTACTATTTGAATAGCAGATGCATCAGATTGAGGAATTATAATAGAATCTTTATAAGGCACTATAGGTTTTACTGCAGATTCAATTGTAATAGGAAATCCGTCTACAACTTTTAAATCTTCATCTAAAAGGTACAGGGCACCATAGTCAGTTATAGCCCAAAGTTCTCCTTTTGAACTTTTTCCTGTTTCAGGATTAGCAGGAGAAATATAGCTTACATTTTCCAGAATAAGAGTTTTATCTTCCAGTGAATTAGTAGAAATTGCATGGATTTTGTTTGATTCTGCAAAATAAATCTGTTTTACATTTTGATTTTTACTGCAATACAAAGGAGAAATTGCTCTGTTTTCAAATGCAATTGGAAAACCCGGATTTAATTTTGAGTTAACGTTTTTTACTGCAGTAGCCTGTAATTGCATAGTTAATTTATTGTCTTTTGTGAAAACATCAAAGCGTCCTATGTTATACAGTTTTAAAATATCTGTGAAAGTGGATTTATTCTTTAAAAAGAATGGCAGACTTCGTTCCAGATTATAAAAAAGGCTTATTGTGGAAATAGGGTTTTGTTTTGATGAAACCTGAGTCCAGTTTTTTGTATTTATGAGTTTTGTAGATGATTTTTTTACCGAATTTACAGAAATTAAATTTTCTGGAGATTGTGAAAAGAAAATATAGTTATCTTTTACAATAAAGTATGGTTTTGGAATATTTATTCCAAATGTATTCAGCAGATTCTGTAAAAACAGAGGCATTTCAATTCTTGGAAGTCTAATTCCATCAATTAAAAGACTGTCATCACTTTTTAATATAGCAGAAGACAGAATATTGCTGAAAATATTTTGACGTTGAGTTTCATCTGCAATTTTTATTACAAAAATAGGCTCCGCTTTAGATTCAAGACCGCATACAGCAAATTCATTGTCTGTCCATGAAAAGAGAAGTTCTTCAATAGTCAGGTTGAAAACCATTTTGCAGGCAGTTTCTGCAGTATTCCAAATTGAATTTATGTTTACATCTGGTGGAACCACAGTAAATGCAGCGTTTTTCAGTTCTTCAAGAGAACCTGCATTTATAAAAGTATAATACTGTACATTTCCAGGAAGTTTTGAAAGTAATGAAGGAATTACAGAATCTTTTTGAAGTATTTTAGTAACTGGATGAAGTTCCTGACTTTCTGTAAGCGGGAAAGTTCCTTTTAACTCAATATCTTTGTCTGTAATTCCAAATTTTATAGTACTTAATTCATCATCTGATAAAGAATCTGATAATAATTTGAAGTAAATATTTTCCTGTTCAGAACTTTGTGCAAATGTGTTAATCAGTTTTTTTCCATCGGCAGCAATTATAAATGGTTCTAAAAGTTTTGTTTTCATCATCTGTAAGGTTTTGTCGGAATAATCTTTTGCATTATCCAAACCTGCAGCTGTTTCGAATAGAGCTTTGTTAGAAGCTGCAATTATAAGATTCTTTTTTACGGCAACATAAACTGATAATTGTTCTGTTGTGTATTCAAAATATTTAATATCACTTTCGGTGCTGAATGTAAGATTTTCAATGTTTATAAAATGAGAAGCCAGTGGAGCCAGTCGTGTAACAAATGATAAAAATCCTGCGTCAAGAACTGCTACAAAAGAATTGTCTTCATATAAAGCTGCATCTAATCTTCTTTTGCAAACTAACTGTATAAATTTATTTTCTCTAAGTTTTGAATTTCTGAATTGTAAAAAAGATGCTCTTATTGAAGAAAGATTTTCATCTGCAAGAAGTATTTCAGCTGCCTGTAAGTCTAAAAGAGGATTTACTCCATCCCAAATAGAGTCAGTTCTTACATAAAGGGAATATTCTGAAGGAATTGCTGTATATGATTGTTTTTTGTCTACAAGACAGAAACAGAACCATAGAATAATCACTAGAAGAATTGCAATAAGAATTGAAAATATAGCCTTTAATATTTTTAAAGGCACAGGAGTTTTTTTATTTTTTTTCATACTATTATTTTGATTTTATATAAAAAAATAGTCAATCTTATTTATTAAAAGTTGAATTTATATTTCTTATTTCTTCAAAAAGTTCTTCTATAGATTCTTCGGTTGTAATAGGACCAAAACTGAATCTTACAGCAGTTTCTCTTATGTTTGCAGGTACATGCATTGCTTCCAGTACAGGGCGGTTTGCTTTTTTAGTGGAACAAGCACTTCCTGTTGAAATACAAAATCCTTTTGCATCTAATGCTCTCAACATTACATTTCCAGGAATCTTATCAAATGCAGCCTGCACTACATAAGGAGAAAAGTTGTCTGGAGCTTCAAGTCTTCCTTCCGGAACTATAGTACATCCTTTTAATTCTGATAAATTTTTTACAAAATTTTCAGTAACGGTTTTCTGCTTTGTAAATTCTGGATATGTCTTTGAAGTTTCATTAAGTATAAAATATTTTTCAAGGCATTTTGAAAATGCAAGTGCTCCAAAAACATTTTCAGTACCACTTCTAATACCTTTTTCCTGTCCGCCGCCTCTTAAAAAAGCTTCCTGAACATCTTTCATATACAAAATTCCTATGCCTCGTGGACCACAGATTTTGTGGGCACTTAAGGCTGCTGAATCTATACCTGAATAATTTAGATTCAATGGAATTTTTCCTGCAGCCTGAACACAGTCTACATGGAATTTAGGTTTACGTTTACCTTTGTATTTTTCAGTGATTAAATCTGCAATCTGGTAAACAGGCTGGATTGAGCCAGTTTCGTTGTTTACAGCCATGACACATACAAGCATGGTATCATCTGTAAGCAGCTGTTCAACAGCATCTGGGGTAATAATTCCGTATTTATCTGCAGGAATAGATACAATATTCCAGCCAGTTTTCTTTAAGGCTGCAGCCTGTTCTCTTATGGCCGGGTGTTCAATAGAACTTACAAGAATTGTACCTTTTTGAAGTTTATTCAGCATGGATAGCAGAACAATCTGATCACTTTCTGTTCCACCAGATGTAAAATAAACGGAATCACTTTTTACACCTAAAACTTTACAAACATTATTTCTGGCTTCTTCAAGAAGATTTCTGGCATTTTTTCCAATCTGATGAACGCTGGATGGATTACCCCAGTTTTCCAGAGTTTTTTCCAGAGCCTCTCTAAGAATTCCTTCATCTGCAGGACTTGTAGCAGCCCAATCAAAATAATGTTCAGCCTTGTTCATAAACAACCTATTTTAATACCTGTAAAATTTCTGAATCCTCAATTTCTTCAATTACAATATCATCTACAGCTTTAGGAATAATTGCTCTTACTTTATTGTTTATATTTTTTTTATCTTTGTGCATTGCAGAAAGTAATCTGTCTCCTACGCCTCCACCTGAAATAACAGAAGGGAGAGGAGATGTTTCAAAATCATATAAAGACAATAATTCAAGAATTTCATTTTTAAAGTCTTCTCTACAATATTCCTTGTTGCAACTAACACATACAGCTCTTCCAATTCCCCAGGCTACAGCTTCTCCATGTGTAACAGCACCAAGTCCTGCAACTGATTCAAAGGCATGTCCAAATGTATGACCAAGATTTAATGTGGCACGAATGTTTTTTTCAGTGAAGTCTTTTTCAACAACTGAAGCTTTTGCCTGAACCGATTTTGTAATAATTACATCCAGCAGTTCTTTATCACGTTTTTTAATTTGTTCTGGATTATTTTTGAAGATATCATAAAGTTCTTTGTCAAAAAGAATTGCAGTTTTAATAGCTTCTGCCAGCCCTGATTTATATTGTGTATCAGAAAGGGATTGAATGAACTCTGGAAAATAAAAAAGTTTCTGGGCAGGAAAAAAAGTTCCAATCATATTTTTATATTTTGCAAAGTCTACACCAGTTTTTCCACCAATAGAAGCATCAACCATGGCAAGTAATGTAGTTGGAACAAGCTGAACACTGGCTCCTCTTTTAAAAATTGATGCAGCAAAAGATGTTGTGTCACAAATAACGCCTCCACCAATTCCAACGAATGTGTCATTACGGGTAAAACCTGCTTCCAGTGCAGTCTGGATTATAGTTAATACAGTTTCAATTGTTTTATATGGTTCTCCAGAACCAAGTACAATCAAAAGATCTTGTCCGCATACATTGTCGTCAAACTTGGAAATAAATTCAGACATACAAGGCAGACTTGCAACAGTAGCATCTGTCACAAAAAAACGTCTGTTTTCAGCTGTATCACCTGGTTTGAAAACAGAAACTAAATCTGGAGTTCCTTTTTCAAAATGTATTTCTGATTTGTCAGTTCCGCAAAAAATAGATGGGTAATTGATGTAATAAACGTCATTTTTCATATTAGACGTATTGTAGTAAAAATGAGAAAATCCCTCAATAAGTTTTATCCATTGATTTTAATTCTTCAATGTTTTTTTCTACACGCTTAATTTCACGATTTAAAATCTTTTCATAATCTAATTCACCTGTAGAAATTCTTTCTCGTTCATCTTCCCAGTATTGTCTTTCTGTTATGTAAAGAAAATTAAAACTGGAATTATTGGCTTTTTCACACCATAATTTAGCTTCCTGCCAGTAATAAACTGCAGTTTTATAACAATCTAATGTCTGCTGAAGATTCTGAAGGTATTCATCTTTAAAAGGTGCATCGTAAAAGTAAATGTTTTTTTTATCATAAACTCGTCCAAGTCTAAGATGCTGTTCAATTAATTTCAGGTTTATATGCATTTGAAAAAGATATCTGTATTTTTCCCATTGTTTTTCTGAGGTAATGTGTATGCCGCAAAACTGAGGGTTGCAATAATCTGCCGCTGCCGCTTTTTCAAGCCAGTATATATTTTCAATGCAGTCATCAGGATATTGCTGATAGTGAACATGGTAAAGTTTATAGTATTCCTCCTTGAAATTTACAATGTAAGCATCAGATGTCTGAGTAAATATTGTCAGGAAGAGTAGTATAAAGATAGAAATTAAAACCGATTTTTTCACATGTATTCTATCGGTAAAAAAATCGGTTCATATTAGAAAATTATTTAAGATATGATTTAATAATCTGGTGAACTTCATCAATGCTTTTTGAAGCATCAATTCTTATAACTTTCATTCCTTCTGAATTGTTTTCATAATTGGAAATTACCTGCTCATACAAAGCGGCAATTTTTTTCTGAATATCAATTTTTTCGTAGATTTCTTTTTTTTCATTTCTGGAATTCACTCTGGCTAGAGAAATTTCAGGGTTTATTTCAAAAAAGAAAAGATATTCTGGTAATGGGAAAGGAGAATTTAAAAGTGCAGGTAGTTCCATACCGCAGGAAGTTGACTGATAGGCAAGACTTGAAAAAAAGTATCTGTCGCTTATTACCGTTTTTCCATTTTTTATCATTTCTTCAACGCCGTTTTTACCATAAATATGTTCACAGCGGTCTGCTGCAAATAGGTAAGCGTTTGTTTTTTCATCAACAGAAAATTCTCCACTAAGCATTCGTCGTAAAAATTTTCCTGTTTCACCAGTTGTAGGTTCTGCAGTAGCAGCGTATTTTTCAGGATTAGATTCTATAATCTTTTTTATTTGAGTGGATGTTCCAGCTCCGTCTATTCCTTCAAGAACAATAAAATTTTTAAGTAGCATAGGAGTTATTATATAAAAGATTTAATTTTTTTGGTATAATATTATGCTGTTAATTATAGTAAAATGGGAAAAATTTCGTTTATTCGAGTTCGTTACATCATAAGTGTTCTCTTAATCCTCCTTGCATTTGGACTTTGCATTCCTGTAAGAAAAGTGCTTGTCAAATCTGCTGACCATGTAATGATTAATCTTGAACAGAAACTTGAAAATCTTATTGGATTAAAAATTTCCTATACATCTTTATCACCTTCAATTTTAGGTTCTGTTTATATAAACGGTGTTTCAATCTATGACAGAAATGATCATAAAATGGGAGATATAAAGAGAATAAAGGTTTCATATAAACTTTCCAGCCTTTTGAATGTAGACATTCAGAATGGAGTAGCAAATTCAGTTATTGATGGTGTTAATCTGGATTTAGGAGTACTTCTTGATTATATATTAAGCTGGCAGACCGGACCTGTAGAAAATCCTGATCCAAATAGACCTGTTTTTGATATTACTACTTTACTTACGTTTTTTCCTGGTGATGTAAAATTACGGAATGCAAATGTTACCTATACTTATGAAGATTTTCATGGAGAAGTGTTCTTTAAAGAGCTGGCATTTACAAATCAGGAAAAAAAGCGTTCTCTTGATTACATTGCAAATGCAAAAGGAAAATTTGATTTTCCAGGGTATCAGAATCAAGTTACCTGTAATCTTAATCTTTCTGGTTCAATTCTTCGTGAAATGGATAATTCATTTGCAAATGTAAAATTGACAAATGTTTCTGACGGGAATTTTAAGCTTTCAAAATTGTGTCTTCTTTTTACTTATGCCAATTATGTTTTTGAGGCTCATACAGTACAGGCTGTAAAACCAATTTCAATTTCTGCAGATATTAATGTTGATACAGGAATTGCAAGTGCATCTGTAATTACAAACAATTTAAGTCCTGTTAGTCTTATAACTTCAAATAAAAATTCCAAAGAATTAAAAAAACTTAAAAATCTCATTCTGGACACAGTAACAACTGCAAAATTTAATATTTTAGAAAAAACATTTACTTACAAATCAAATACTTCACTTTCTGTTCCAGATGAACTTTTCCCTGATGGTGTGCAAGCTGATTTTCAGATTATTGGAAATGAAAAGAAAGTTTCACTTCCTTTTTTTGAAGTTTCAGGAAAAAATTGTAATGCCATCTTAAATCTGGAGCTGGTGTACAAGACATTGCAGACATCAGGATTTCTTGAAATTGTTAATTTTACTCTACCAAATGAAAAAAATATTTCTACAGAAATGTATTTTGATCCTTTGGAAAAAGGTTTTATGGTTTTTTCTCCTCAGATCTTTGTTGGAGAAAAGGTCCTTACAGCTTTTCAGCTTACATTTATAAATCAGAAAGATTCTTATGATTTTACAGCAGAAGTTTATGATTATACTCATGTAGATACTGGTATTCCTGGATCTATAAAAATGGACGGAAGTTATCTTTTTCAACAAAAATATCTTCAGACCAGTATTCAGGTGAACTCTCTGTTTGTTGACAGTGTTACAGAATTTGCACAGGAAGCCAGCCCTGAAAATCTTGCTTCTGTTTATAAAGGAATAAAATCTGCTGCAGGAACTTTTGTTTTATCTACCGATGCATATTTTTCCACAAATTTTGAAACAGTTTCCTTTAGTCTGCCTTACATTCTTGTTGCTAATACTGTAAAAGATAATCAGGTAGCAATGGTTGCTTTGAACGGGAATAATGAATCAATTCAGATTAATCAATTTTCATTAATTTATGGTGGTTTTGCTGTAGATTTAGCAGCAACTTTAGATGTTAATCCTGATACATCAGATATGTTTTTTACAACTGATATAAGATCATCTTCTATTCCTTATCATTTTTCAGGTTCAATCATAAATAACAATATTTCTGTAACTGGTGATTATGGAACTGATCTTCAGTTGAAATTTGGAAAAAACAAATCTCTTTCTGGAAATGCAGTTTTTGAAAATCTTCCATTTAGGTTTGAAAATCTTTCTATTCTGTTTTCATTGGATACTGATTTTAGATATTCGGTAGAAAATGGACCAGATGTAAAAATCAGCAGAATTTCGGTAGAGCAGGCTAATTCAAAGTTTTCTGTAAGTCCAAAATTAATTGCTTCAGGAAACATTACAAAATATGGTGCACAGATGAATTCAATCACCTATACAGATTATTATTCATCTCTTGATGGATATGCTGATGTTCGCGTTGACTTGAATCTGGCAGATAAATTACTTGAGTATGTGGGACTAAATCTGGATTTACGAAATTCTATTTCTGCAGAAAGTATTCATATTGATGGGGAACTTTCAAATCCTGATAATGTGCCTTTATCTGGAGAAGCTTTTGTAAAATCTTTGTATTTAAGTTCTGAAATTAACTTTAATAATTTTAATTTGAACAGATTTACAAGTTTAAATAATGAAGATAATGTGCTTTCAGCTTCCTTATCTGCTTCAGGAACATTGGAACATCCTTATGTGGCATTAAACGTTGAAAAAGCAAATATTCTTTTATCAACAAATTTTCTTACATTAAAAGGTTCTGCATTTCTTGAAGATGAACAATTTACTATAAATGATATAGATGTGGATTTTTCCGGAATGAAATTTTATGACATTTCAGGAGACTTTTCTCTGAATCAGATGACAGGAAAAATGCAGTGTGATTTTGGAATGAACGTCATGAATAAAGACTTTAAAATTCCTATTTATGCAGAAATTTCAAATAGTGAAATTCCAGAAAATGGATTTTTACCATCTTACATGGAAATAAAAGCTTATACAAAAGATATCAGCGGTTCTCTGGTAAAGAAAAAATTTGATTTCATTATTGATGCTGTTTATGCAGATGGCAATGTTGCATTTAATTCTTCGCCAAATCTGGGGCTTTCAGGAATGTTCTTTAAGGAAGGAATTCTTGCCTGTAATTTTGACAACGTAACATCTGCAAGAGGACAAATTTCAGGGCAGTTCAATAAGGAAAAAACAGAATTACGATTCCTTGATCTGGATATAGATTTAAAAGCTATTATGGCATATTTAAATCTGGATGATTTGATTACAGTAAAACAAGGTGAACTTCGCGGGGATTTTGGTATTCTTGATAATTTTGACGATCCTACATTTGAAGGAATTTTGTATCTTGAAAAACCAGTTGTAAAAGTTCCTGTGATTTTTGAACACTATCTTTCTACCGAAAAAATTACTGTAGTTGCCCATGATAACGAAATTCATCTTCCTGAAACTACTTTCAGTGTAAAGGATATAAAACGCTTTAAGCTTTACAGTGACATTTATCTTAATAAATGGAGTATAGACAATATCCAGCTGGGACTTTCTTCTATAGAAAAAGAAGTTATACCATTAAAGGTTGTTACACCTGTTATAAAAGTTGGAGGAGATTTTACCTGTGATTTAAAACTCTATCTTGAAGGAAATTCAATGGATCTTTCGGGAAAAGTTTTTGGTGATAATGTAAATGTTTCTTCAAGTATTTCCTCTCTTGCATCTTTGGCATCAGGTTCTGAATCAGGAAATACTGGTGGAGCAGGTTTCAGTATAAAAACAGATTTAAATTTAACTTTAGGAACTCATGCAGCCTTGAATTTTGATCCACTTCTTAGAGCTGTCTTTGTACCTAATACAAGTGTCAGCCTGAAAATAGATACAGATACTGGTGATTTTAATATTGACGGAGAAGTTAATCTAAAATCTGGAGATGTTGCTTATCTGAATAGAAACTTCTATATAAAATCCGGAAGTATAAAATTTAATCCAACAGAACTTGCAAATCCTCAAGTTTCACTTGTTGCAGAAACAAGGGAAAAAGATGATAAAGGTCAGAATGTTAAAATTATTCTTTCTGCAGAAAATCAGTACGTTTTGAATTTTAAACCTCGTTTTTCTTCTTCTCCAGCAAAGTCAGAAAACGAAATACAAGCTTTACTTGGTCAGGTTGTAACTGCAGATTCTACATCTGCTTCTACTTTTCTGTTTGCTGCCGGTGATTATGCAATTCAATCTGTAATTATGCGCAATACTGAAAATAAGTTGCGAGACTTACTTAATTTTGATATATTTTCTTTACGCACTAATATGCTGCAGAATACTTTAAATTTAAGTATGTCTGGTGGTTTATCTAATAATATATCATTTAGTAACCTTTTTGATAATTCAACTGTTTATATAGGTAAGTACGTAGGTAGTTCTTTGTATGTAGATGCTATGGTAGAAGTAAATTTTGCCAATGAAATTGGAAATACGTTGAGAACACCAAGTAATTTAATCTTCTCACCAGAATTTGGATTGGAGATTGAAGCGCCATTTGCAAATATTCGTTGGAATGTGGCACCAGATATTAATGCGTTGATGAATAAACAGTATGTTCCTTCTACTTCAGTTAGTCTGTCATGGAAGTTTACGTTCTAGTTTATTGTGGGAGAATATGATGCACCGAAAATTAACTGCTTTTTTGTTTTTTATTTTGATTCCATTTTTCAGTCTTGCTGCTCAAGAATCAGAAGACTGGTATATGAATAAGCCTATTACAAAAATTGAATTTGAAGGCTTAAAAAATGTAAAAAAATCTGATATTTCAGGCATTGTAAGTTCTTATGTAGGAGAACCCTTTACAATTGAACTTTATGAAACTTTGTATGACCGTCTTTATGCATTAGATTTGTTTGAAGATATTGTGCCTTATGCAAAACATGATTCAAAACCTGATACAGTTCTTTTAGTTTTTCAGTTTAAGGAACGTCCTGTAATTTCTTCAATCAATTTTACTGGAAATAAAAAAATCAGAAATAATGAATTAAAAGATCAGATTAATATTAAGACAAGTGATGTTTATGTTGAAGGAAAAGTTTTGATAGATGAACGCACTTTACGAAACTATTATCTTCAAAAAGGATATACCGCTTCAAAAATTTCTCACTCGGTTAGTGAAAAGGATGGAGAAGTGACTGTAACATTCCATATTGATGAAGGTTCTACAACTATAATTACAGGAATTCATTTTATTGGAAATACAATCGTTTCAGAACGTTCTTTAAAAGGTAAACTTGAAAGTAAAGAAGCTGGTTTTCTCCGTGATGGTGCATATCAATCTGAAAATCTTGAAAAAGATAAGTTAACAATTCTAAATTACTATAAAGAGCGGGGTTATATTGATGTAAATCTTCTTGATGTAAAAGTTGATACAAACTATAACGAAGAAAAATCTCGCTATGAAAGAGATATTACATTTGTTATTCAGGAAGGTGCTCAGTATACATATACAGGTCTTACAATCAACGGTTGTGAAGTTTTTTCTGCTGATGAATTATATGCCCTTGTAAAATTAAAGCCAGGTTCAGTTTATAACGATGTAAAATTTCAGGAAGGTCTTTCTAATATTGCCGGTAAATACTATGAAAACGGTTATATGTCTAACGAATTTTATCCAATTCCATTAAAAGATACTGAACTTCATGAAATTTCTTATAAACTTTCCATTAAGGAAAGTGTGAGAAGTCATGTTGAAAATATCATAATTAAAGGAAATACTAAAACTAAAGATTTTGTTATTCTGCGTGAAATTCCTATTGAAAGTGGTGATATCTTCTCACGAGAAAAGATTATTACCGCTTTAAGAAATCTGATGAATCTTCAGTATTTCTCTAATGTTGTACCTGATTATCAGTCTGGTTCTGAAGCTAACCTTGTTGATTTAGTGTTTACTGTTGAAGAACAGTCTACAACTTCTGTCCAGTTTGGTGCAACTTTTTCTGCTGTAAGTGATCCTGATACAATTCCAGTTTCTTTGTATGCTAAACTGGAAAATTCAAATTTGATGGGTGAAGGAAAATCAATTTCAGCATCTACAACAATTTCAAATACAGAGCTTTCATTGGATTTTGGTTATTCTCAGTCATGGATTGGTAATCTTCCAATTTCTTATGCACAGTCACTTTCTTTTGCTCATAAAAAAACAAACTCCTATGTTAATATGTGGACTCCAAACTGTGAATTAAGCCAGTTGTACTATTACATGAATTATGAAGGCTGGACTACAAGTCTTAATACTTCTTTGGGACGGCGCTGGGTTCCTGATTTTGCAATTCTTTCTTTGGCTGGTGGACTTTCTGACAGTCTGTCTAATTATATATATGATGAAAATCAGTATGTTCCTGTTGACCAGGCTATTTCAATCTATGCAAATCGTTGGGGTTTAACAAACAGTATATGGTCAAGTTTTTCTATTGATGGCCGTGATATTAACTATGATCCATCAAAAGGATATTTTGCCAGCGAAAAACTTTCATGGTATGGTTTAATTCCAGTTCTTGAGAAAGAATTTTTCCTTCGTTCTGATACTAAACTGGAAGGTTATTTAACATTATTTAATATTCCTGTAACTGAAAACTGGAGCTTAAAGACTGTTTTAGCAGAGTATTTTGGTGTTTCATTATTATTCCCTGTTAGCGATACTTTGACAGATTCAAACAGACTTTATATTGATGGTGTATTAAATGGTCGTGGTTGGACTGATATTTATAAATATCGTGGACAGGTTATGCTCTGTAATAAGCTGGAACTTAGAATGCCTATTGTTCCAGGAATGCTTGGTATAGATTTGTTCTGGGATGCTGCAGCAATTAAAGGAACTATTAAAGATATTCAGAACTTAAAACTAAGTGATGTTTATTTCAGTATGGGACCAGCTGTTAAGATTTTGATGCCTCAATTCCCATTACATTTAATGTTTGCTTTTAAATATAAATTTGACGATAATTACAAGTTTGCATGGGATGAAGATCCATTTAAGTTTGTATTGTCATTCAATTTAGTAAATCGTTAGTTTTTTAGGAAATAAAAATGAAAAAACAGGTTAAAATTCTTTCAATTTTTGCAGTATTGTTTGCAGCTGTTATTGCTCCTGCATTTTCTCAGCAGATTACAAAATTTGGTGTAGTTGATACAGCTAAAGTTTATAATGCTTATTTCAGAAATTCTGCTCCAATCAGAAATTATGAAAAGAAAAAGACAGAATTTCAGGATGAAATTAATAAAAAAACAGATGAATTAAAACAGCTTCAGAAGAAAAAACTGGATTTAGAAACTTCAGGAAATGAAGCTCAGGCTATGAAGATTGAAGCTGAAATCATAAAAAAGAAAGATTATCTTACTGAATATTCAAATGCCAAAAATGTTGAATTAGAGTCTATGCAGCGTTCTTTACAGAATTCAGATGAATTTTATAAAAAATTATATAATACTCTTTCAAAAATAGCTGAAAGTGGTGGTTATAGTATGATTTTAAGTCTACAGGATTCTAATTCAATTCTCTGGTACAGTTCTTCTGTAGATATTACAAATCAGGTTATTTCAGAATTAGGCTTATAATGGCTGACGAAGAAAAACTAACACCGATGATGATTCAATATCTTTCGGTGAAGGAAAAATATACAAACGAAGTATTGTTTTTCAGATTAGGTGACTTCTACGAAATGTTCAATGAGGATGCAGTAGAAGTTTCTCGTCTTTTAAATCTCACCCTTACACATAGAGCCAGTCAACCTATGTGTGGTATTCCTTATCATGCTGCAAAGATTTATATTGCAAGGCTTTTGCGTCTTGGAAAAAAAATTGTTATTTGTGAGCAGGTTGGTGAAATTCCAAAAGGTGGCAAAGGAATTACAGAACGCAAGGTTGTGGAAATTATTACACCAGGAACTGCAGTAGAATCAGAATATCTGGATGGAAATAATGCAAATTATCTTGCAGCTCTTTCTGTTTCTAAAGCAAGAGCAGGTTTTGCATTCATAGATGTTTCCACATCTAGTTTTAAAGCTACATCATGGCCTGCATCTAAAATGGCTGAAAATTTTTCTAAGGAATTGAACAGAGCAAATCCCAGAGAATTATTGCTCCCTGTATCATTAAAAACAAATAAAGATATTCAGGAAGTTTTAACATCCTATACGGATATTTCAGTATCATATTATCCAGACTGGGATTTTAATCCAGAATATTCTTATAATAAATTACTAAAGCAATTTAATACAGTAAGCCTAAAATCTTTTGGAATTGATGAATCGTCATGCGAAGTTGTTCCTGCAGGATTTTTGCTTGATTATCTTGAAAAGACAACTAATTCAAAAATTCCTCATATAAATATGATTCAAGTTTATTCGGATTCTGAATATCTTATGATGGATGACTCTTCCAGAAGAAATCTTGAAATTATTCAGAATGTACATGATGGAACTTCTGCTTATACGTTATTGGAATGTGTAAATTTTACTAAAACAGCTATGGGAAGTCGTCTTTTAAAAAACTGGCTCTTATTTCCATTAACTAAGCAAAAACAGATTGAAGACCGTCAGAACAGAATTTCATATTTTTATGAAGACAGACAACTTCTTGAAAAAATTAAATTGGACTTATCCAGAATTCTTGATGTTGAACGACTTGCCGGCAGAATTGCAATGGATAAGGCTCATGCAAAAGATTTACAGGCTTTAAGAGCTAGTCTGGAAAGCTGGTGTACAATAAAAGAATACTTGAATCAATATGATTTTTCATTTGTTTCTTCAGATAATTCTCAGGCAATTATAGAATTAATCAAAAATTCCATCCTGGAAGATCCTTCTACCTCATTAACTGATGGTGGTATTATTAAAAAAGGCTGGTCAGAAGATTTAGATCACTGGAGAGACATTCACGATAATTTTAATAGTGTGCTTTCAGAATATGAAGCGGAAGAAAGGCAGAAAACGGGAATCTCAACATTAAAAATAAAGTATAATAATGCTTCTGGATATTTTATTGAAGTTTCTAAAGGAAAGCTGTCATCTGTTCCTTCACATTTTATTATGCGAAGAGCATTGGTAAATGGTGACAGATATACAACAGAACGCTTACAGGAACTGGAACAGCAATTAAATGAATCTTCTGGTAAAATTCTTGAGCTGGAACGAGATTTATTTGTAGAAATCAGAAATTCTCTTCATAAGTATATAAATTATCTTCTTCAGATTGCAGATGAAATTGCCAATACAGATGTTACAGCATCTCTTGCACAAGCGGCTATTATTCATAACTGGAATAGACCTGAAATAGATGAAAGCACTGTTTTTGAGATAAAAGAAGGCCGTCATCCTGTAGTTGAAAATCATCTGCCAAAAGGGGAATTTGTTTCAAATGATTCGTATCTTTCTTCAGAGGATGAAGAAAGTCCTTCTTTTGCTTTGATAACTGGTCCAAATATGGCCGGAAAAAGTACATATTTACGACAAAATGCATTGATTGCACTTCTTGCTCAAACAGGTTCATTTGTTCCTGCAAAAAAGGCCAGAATTGGTATTATTGATCGAATATTTTGTAGAGTAGGAGCTTCTGATAATCTTGCAAAGGGAGAATCTACTTTTCTTGTTGAAATGACAGAAACAGCAAATATTCTCCATGCAGCAACTGTAAGATCTCTTGTTATTATGGATGAAGTTGGTAGAGGAACCTCAACAGAAGATGGACTTGCAATTGCCAGAGCGGTAAGTGAATATCTTCTGAATACTATTAAATGTAAGACTTTCTTTGCTACTCATTATCATGAACTTTCCAGAATGGAACATAGCAGACTGAAAATGTTATGTATGGAGGTTTCAGAACAGGCAGGTCAGGTTGTTTTCAAGAGAAAAATTAAAAATGGCGTTACTGAAAATTCCTATGGTATTCATGTTGCTGCTCTTGCAGGAATTCCTCAGGAAGTAATAGATAGAGCAAATGTAATTTTATCTCATATTCAGGAAGTTGCCAGTGACAAACCTGTAATAATTGAAAGAAAAGTTCCAGAAAAAAAAGAATCGCCGGTTTATAACACACCAGGCTTATTTAGTGATGAAGAAATAATTATTTCAGAAATCCTTTCAGTTGATCTTGATAATATGACACCAATAAGTGCCCTTCAGACTATAGCACGGTGGAAAAAAGATTTATCTGGTCAATAACAGAAAATTATAATTTTTTTTTATTTTATATGTCCTGATTTGTTACTTTTAAAGACAAATTCTATATGTGAACAAAATTATATTTTCCGGAAGTTTTTATTTTACTTCAGCAGTACGTTTTTTATTCTCTGTGATTAATGGCGGTGAGCATTGTGTTGTCTGCGGGCGAACTACATTTGGAATACCTGTCTGCAAAATTTGTAATTCTACATATTTTAGTGTACAGGGAAATCTTGAAATAAAAAGATGTAAATGTTGTGGTAAGGAACTTATTTCCGAAGATGAATTTTGTATGGAGTGTCGTGAAAATCCAGTTATTCATCATTCTGATTTTACGTTTTCTTTGTTTTCTTACAGATTATGGAATAAAGAATTGCTTTTCTTGTGGAAAATACAGAATCAAAGAGCACTTTCCGTGTTTTTTGCTAAAAAAATGAATGAAGTGTTAACCTGGAGAAAAATTGAGTTTATTGTGCCAGTTCCTCCTAGAAGGGGAAAAATTAAAAAAAATGGCTGGGACCAGATTGATGAACTGTGCCAGTTTCTTCAATTTTTCTATGGTTTTAAGATTCTTAAAATTTTACAGAGGAAATCTTCAACTCAGCAAAAAACACTAGATAGATCTGCACGATTAGCTACTGTTGAAAATGCTTATGGACAAGAAGACTCTGAAAAGATTAAGAAACTCTTAAAACCTTTTCACGGTATTCTTCCTGAAAAAGTTGCACTAATAGATGACGTTTCTACAACTGGGGCTACTATAGAGTGCTGCTCTAAAATATTAAAAGAAATGGGGGTAAGGCAGGTAGAAGTATTTACATTATTTGGAGTTGATTAATATTAAGGTTTCAGGGCAAACGCATTATAAATGCTTTTCCATAATGTTGGTGCGAAGGAGCGGGGCGTGGTTCAAAAACACTCTTTTTGTGGCTGCTGCGAAGCGGCAGTTCAATAGTTTCTATACCACAAAAAGCGTGTAGCGCATTATTGCGCGGTTTTGAATCACGCAAC
>JALEPQ010000079.1 GCA_022768685.1 Spirochaetia bacterium | reverse complement strand
AACAATAACAAACAGGGCTCAAGAAATTGAGCCTTTTCTTAAAAGTGGTTTCTAAAAAAAATAAAAAAATAGGAGATTAAAATTATGAAAAAGACAAAAGTAATTTCTGCTTTAGCTATGCTTTTAGCTACAAGCGCTTTGGTTTTCACTTCTTGTGGTGGAGGCTCTGATGCAACAGGTGGTGATGTTGACACACCAGTAGAACAGCCTTCTGGAACAGGCGATAATACAACTGGTGGAACAGGAGATAATACAACTGGTGGAACAGGAGATAATAAACCAGATACTCCAGCAGAAGAAAATCCAGCTGGAACAGAAGATACAGGTTCTGCAAGTGATTTAGAAGCTTATACCTACAAAAGATCTTTGCTTGAAAACTTTGCAGATTCTTGGAAGTCAGGTACAGAAATTACAAATGCTGAAGGAAAATATACATTAACATCAAAATCTGGTAATCTTTGGGGTGCAGGTGGTGTATGTGGTGTTCAAAAAGTAGAATTGGGTGAAATTGCACGTTATAACTATATTGTATTCACTTTAGATACTACAAATTATACTATTTCTGAGTATAAAAAAGAGTTAGAATCTAATACAGGTGTTAATGTTAAGGTTCCTAATATTATTGTAAGACCTTCAAAATATTATACTGTAGATGGTAAAACTACATATTATATTCCTACTTCTGAATTTTCTAATGCTTCAGAAGCAACTGAAATTGCTTTAATTGTAGGTGGAGAAGGTACTCTTGTGCTTGAAGAGTTTTATCTTGCAGCAGAATCTGAACCTGTGGCTGAAGAAATAACATATTCAAATGCTACAGTTTATACTGCAGGAGATAAACTTGAATTTGAAAACTGGGATGTTGGTATTTCTGCTGAGTGTAAAAATGAAGGTATTGTGGCTACTGGAAAATCTGCTTATTATGCAGTTAAATGTTCAAAACCTATCCACTTTAAAACTGGAGCAAAGTTAGAAGTTACATATACAGCCAATAAAGATTGGAAAGTAAAACCTGTTGCTCCAGAAGTAGAAACTGTTCTTGAAGCTGGAACAAATGTTACAAAAACAGTTGATTTAGGTAATGCTGCTGCTTTAACTAAAGTAGGTTTAGTATTAGGAACTGAAGACGTTAATGTTACAATTACTTCAATCAAAGTAATTGATAACGAATAATCTTATTAATTAGATTTTTCTTCCAAGAAAAATAATAACACTCTCTCTTAAGACCCTGGATTACCCGCCGGGGGCTTTTCTTTAATGGGGGCTTTTATTTTTATGTGGCACCTGCTGCGAGCTTTGAACTGGCAAGCTTTGCTTGAGTGCGTAAGCACCGCGCGTTAGCAAGCAGTGAAAAGTGAGTTGGTAAAAGGACTCAGCTGAAAACTGGCGAAAAAAAAAGATTATTCTATAAATTACAATACTTATTTTTAGGTTAGAAAATATTTATACTGGAATTATGAAAGAGAAAATTTTATTTGGCAGGGCTGTGTGTTATTCTGGTTATAGAGAAAATCAGAGTCCTAAAACAAAGGTATATCCAACTTGTGAACAGATTCTTGAAGATTTGAATATTCTGGTGAATGACGGTTACAAATATATTCGTATGTATGATGCAAATATTTATGCGGAAAATGTGTGTAAGGTTATTCGTGAAAATAAACTGCCTTTACAGCTTATGCTGGGACCAGGTCTTATAAACGAAGTAAATAATACTGGCTGCCAATGGAATAAGACTGTTTATTCTGATGAAGAACTGGCTGAACGTAAGGCTCACAATGAACATCAGATTCAGGAACTGGCAAGAATTGCAAAAGAGAATGAGGATGTAATTTTTTGTGTATCTGTTGGTAATGAAAATACTCCTGACTGGGGAGAAAATACTGTTCCTGAAGAACGGCTGATTGAATATGCAAAGTATCTTAAAAAAGAAACTGGTAAACTGGTTACTTTTAATGAAGGAGCCCGTGAATGGAAAAAATTGCAGAAACTTGTGGAATATATGGATGTAATTTGTATTCATTCTTATCCTTTATGGTATGGTCTTACTGTTGAAAAGGCACTGGATGCAAACAAAGAAGATTTTTACGCCATTGCGCAGATGTATCCTGAAAAACAGGTTCTTTTTTCTGAGGCGGGCTGGACTACCAGCTGTAAACCAGACCAGGGAATGGTTATGGGTCAGCCTTCTGTAGAAAATATGAAAAAATATTATGAACAGTTCTGGAACTGGACTGATAGTGAAAAAATTACAGCTTTTATGTTTGAAGCTTTTGATGAACCCTGGAAAGGTGGAAATGTGCCTGAAGAAGCTGAAAAACACTGGGGAATTTACTCTGTAGACAGAAAAAAGAAGTAAATTAAAAAAAGTTTTTTCCGAAATAAAGTGAATAAACTGAAAATCCTCTGACTTTGAAAAATCTGAACTGGTCTTAAAATTAAAAATAGAGAGAAAAAAGATATTTCATTAAGGGGGATTTTTTTATGAAAAAAATATCTAAAGTTTTAGCTTTGTCGCTTTCAGTATTGTTATTATTAGCTGGATGTAACAATGATGATAGTACAGACTTAGTAGAAGATGAAACAGAATTAACTGACAACTCTGGAAATGGAGCTGGATCTGATGGAAGTTCTACAAAACCAACAGGTGGAAATTCAGGTTCAGGTACAGATAAACCTAGTGAACCTAGCAAACCTGTTAGTTATGAGGAACTTCCAGTAGTGCCAATGGGAAATTCTTTAACAAGAATTGATGGAGCTGGCATTATGATTAACGTAGATAATACTTCTTTGGGTATTACAGGC
>JALEPQ010000077.1 GCA_022768685.1 Spirochaetia bacterium | reverse complement strand
GTTGCGTGATTCAAAACCGCGCAATAATGCGCTACACGCTTTTTGTGGTATAGAAACTATTGAACTGCCGCTTCGCAGCAGCCACAAAAAGAGTGTTTTTGAACCACGCCCCGCTCCTTCGCACCAACATTACGGAAAAGCCTTTATAATGCGTTTGCCCTGCTATCGCAATAAATCTAAATGAGATAAAATATAAATATGTTTTCAATGGAAAAATCTATTCCCTATTTGAAAAGAGACTCATTTTTTAAAAATCACAAGATTGGTGTTTTTATTCTTGCTGTATTTATATCACTTATTGTGGATATAGGAATTTACAAAATAGAAGAATTTTTTGAGATTGCACTTTTTTTGGAATACCTGGGAGTTGTAATAATTACTTTCTGTTATGGAATAATCCCTGGATTAATTTCCGGTTTTTCCTGTCAGCTGATAATTGCTTTGGTAGATCAAAAATCAATCCTTTTTGGACTTTATGGTTTGAATGGTGTTTTTCTGGCTTTTATTATCTGGCTCAGTTTTAGAAAAGATTCTTTATATCCAGAGTTTTTACATCTGCTTTTTGTTTATGTTATTACGGTTGTTAGTGAAAGTTTTATTGGTGGCACAATTAACAACCTTATTGATGTACTGGAAAGAGGTGAAACAGACTGGGAATCTTACAGCTGGTTTATAACAATTTTAATAGCTCAGGGAATACCGGTACATGCATCGAATATTTTAGGAAGAATTCCTGTAAATCTTATTTCACAGATTATAAATGTTCTAGGCGGATACTGCGTGGCAAGGTTGATAGAGTATATTTCGTCAAAAATTACTAAAACGTTTTAGGAGAATTTCTCCATTTAATATAGTGCAAAAGTATCTTATTATACAATCAACAGGACGTAGATGTGATTCTTAGAAAGATAAAAAAGTAATTTTTAGATTCTAAGTGGCTTATATTGTACGTGAGAGAGTTTTTTTTATTTACAAGGGCGACTGAACTTTGGAGAGAGAGTTCGGTCGCTTTTTTTTTGCGGAATGACGGGAAGTTTAAAAAAAATAGGGCTGTCCAATAAGTTCTGTCATGCTGAATTTATTTCAGCATCCACACTATATATAGTGCTTAAGATTCTGAATCAGGTTCAGAATGACAGTGGCTTAATTCTTTAAGGACAGCCCCATTCATCTTCTTTAATTTCTGCGTAATAAAATATCAGTAAATTTAAAAGAAAGATTTATTAAATTTTAGCAACATTTGCACAAGCTACAACGTTAATGCCCGTTCCAAGAATATCGTGAATCAGGATATCACCTGTTTTTACAGGTGCCTTTACACATGTTCTGCGTACAACTTCCATACACTGGAAAAGCATTTTCTTAGGAACTTCTCCTGCAGATTTTACAGGAACTACAGCCAGTGAACCGCCAGTAACTCCAATTGTAGTTGTAAGAGTACGAGTTGGATTCAGGAATTCCTTCTTTACATATTCAGGACCACGTTTACATCCGTTGTCAGTGATGTTTGTAACATTTTTAGTTGTTCCATCATCTTCAATTGTAACTTCCATAGTACATCCCATAGGACAGATAATACATGTCATAGGGAAAGTTTCCGTTTTAATTTCTTTGTTTTCCATTAATCTACATCCTCCTCAGGGATTTCAATGGCAATTGTAAGGTTATCCTTTACTTTTGCTAATTCTTCTGGTTTAAGTTCAATTACCTGCATTTCACCAGGACGAACGACCTTCTTTTTCTGTGCTTTAATACGTTCATTATTACTGTAAACAACTATGGATACATTTCTGTAAACATCAGTTGGACGGAACATAATAGAAGTATTTGTATCACTTTCTGTAGAATCCAGATGCTGAGGAACTGTGTAGCGAACACGGTTTCCTGGTTTGAGTGTAACTTTCTGTCCGTTGGAAATTGTTTTTCCCTGAACATATTTTGCGGCATTTTCACCGGCACGTAAACTTTCTGCAGTTACAAAATCTACCAGATCATGTACATGAACTGTGTTACCACAGGCAAAGATTCCTTCAACTGAAGTCTGCATTTTTTCATTTACAACTGGTCCAGATGTCATAGAGTCAATTGAAACTCCACAGGCATTTGAAATTTCGTTTTCTGGAATAAGACCAACTGAAAGAAGAAGTGTATCACATTCAATAAATTCCTCTGTTCCTGGAATAGGTTTACGATTTTTATCAACAGCAGCAACTGTAACACCTTCAACACGTTGTTTTCCGTGAATTTGAACTACAGTTGTACTGAATTTAAGTGGAATATTAAAGTTTTCTACACACTGAACAATATTTCGGCGTAAACCACTAGAGAAAGGCATAACTTCACAAACCAGTTTTACTTCAGCACCTTCAAGAGTCATACGGCGTGCCATAATCAAACCAATATCACCAGAACCAAGAATTACAACTTTACGTCCTGGTAAATATCCATCAATATTTACGAAACGCTGAGCTGAACCGGCAGTAAAAATACCTGCAGGTCTTGTTCCTGGAATTACAAGGGCACCACGAGTACGTTCACGGCAACCCATTGCCAGAACAACAGCTTTTGCCTGAATAAACATAAGGCCGTCTTTTGTATTAATTGCAGTTACCTGTTTCTGGGCATTAACTTCAAGAACCATAGTATCTGTTTTGTATTCAATTCCAAGCTCTTCTACTTCCTGGGCAAAACGACCTGCATATTCTGGACCTGTTAATTCTTCACCAAAGTGGTGAAGTCCAAATCCGTTATGAATACACTGAAGAAGAATACCTCCAATTCGTGTATCACGTTCAAGAATTAAAATTTTATCTGTACCAGCTTTTTTTGCTGCAACTGCGGCTGCCATACCAGCAGGTCCGCCACCAACAATTACAATGTCATAATTAAGATTTGTCTGTGCCATATTCCTGCTCTCCTAGTTTCTTGTCTTAGAATTTAAGATGTATGAACATCCGCCGTTTTTAGTTACAGATGTCATTGGAATTTCCCGTTCTCTGCTTATGATTTCTGTTACACGTGGAGAACAGAATCCGCTCTGACAACGTCCCATACCAGCTCTTGTTCTGCGTTTTACACCATCAAGATCTCTTGCTCCAACTGGAGAGTGGATGGAAAGTACGATTTCAGCTTCTGTAATCATTTCACAACGGCAGATCATACGTCCATAAAGAGGATTTTCTTCAATAAGCTGTGCTTTACGTTCATTAGATGCATTTTTGAAAGATTCAATTCCTTTGCGAACAGCTATAAAGTCTTTGTTTTCTGCAAATTTTGTTCCCAATGCTTTTTCACAAAGTTCAGCAACATACACACCAATTGCAGGTGCCGCAGAAAGACCAGGAGAGCAGATTCCACCAACGTTGATAAAACCTTTCTTTTCTGAATCTTCTTCAATAATAAAATCATTAACTGGACTTTCATCTGGATTGTAAGCAATAGCACGAATTCCTGAGAAAGAGTTGATGATGTTTCTGCGTGGAATATTAGGAATAGTTTTTTCTGCTTTTACAGAAATAATTTCCTGACCGGCAGGAGTTGTTGCTAAATCATCTTTAGAAGATCCTTCACCTGCAGAAGGTCCTACTAAAATATTTCCATCTGCAGTCTGAGTTACAAGTACACCTTTTCCAAGTGCATCTGGAGTCTGGAATAATGTGTGATTTGCAAGACTCTGACATTTATTATCCAAAAGGAAATATTCTCCACGACGAGGTTTAATTACGTAATCTCTTGCACCAGCCATTTTGCTTATGCAATCTGCATATAAACCGGCAGCATTTACAATACATTTTGCAGTAATGTCCTGAGTTCCTGTATGGATTACCCAGTTTCCGCCAGTAGTTTCTGGTGCTGTAATAGAGTGAACTTCTGTTTCAAGGAAAAGTTTTACTCCGTTTTCAACTGCATTTTCTGCAATGGCCCAGGTAGCCATGTAAGGACTTACAATTCCTGCTGAAGTTGCCAGAAGTGCTCCCACAGCTTCTTCGCTGATATTAGGTTCCATTTTGCGAAGTTCATCCTGATCGATGATTTTCATTCCAGGAACACCGTTTTCTATACCACGGTCATACAGCTTTTTAATGTGAGCCATATCTTCCTCATTAAAACCAACTACTAAAGATCCAATGTTTCTGAAGTCAAAATGTAATTCTTCAGATAATTTTGGATACATTGCTGTTCCCTGTACATTTAATTTTGCCATCAAAGATCCTGGAATTGGGTCGTAACCGGCATGAATAATTCCTGAGTTTGCTTTTGAAGTTCCGCAAGATACATCATTTTCTTTTTCAATCATACATACTTGAAGTTTGTATTTAGAAAGTTCTCTTGCAACTGAAGCACCAATGATACCTGCTCCAATAATTGCTACGTCGTAAGTCATTTCTCTTCGTTCTCCTGTAAAAATTAGTTTATTTATCTTTTTTCCCTATTAATAACTGATTATTCTTCTTCTGCCCATTTTTTTGCGCGTTCAACGGCACGTTTCCAGCCTTTGTAAAGGTTTTCCCGTTTTTCACATTCCATTGAAGGTTCAAAAATTTTGTCTGTTTCGCGGCGTTCAAGAATCTCATCTTTTGATTTCCAGAAGCCAGTTGCAAGACCTGCAAGATAAGCTGCTCCTAAAGCTGTAGTTTCAACATCCTTTGGTCTGCAGACTTTTGTATTCAAAATGTCAGACTGGAACTGAAGCATTGGATTACTGACACAGGCTCCGCCATCAACATTCAGAACGTTAATTTTAGTTCCAGAATCTTCTATCATTGTGTCCAGAACATCACGAACTTCAAAGGCAATTCCTTCCAGTGTTGCACGACAGATGTGAGCCTTTTTTACACCACGAGTTAAACCTACGATTGTACCCCGGGCATACATATCCCAGTATGGAGTTCCCAATCCAACAAATGCAGGAACAAGATAACAGCCATTTGAATCTGGAACTGATTCTGCTAATTTATCAACTTCAGGAGCAGATGAAATTAAACCTAGTTCATCTCTAAGCCATTTGATTGCGGCACCACCAATGAACACAGAACCTTCAAGTGCATATTCCACCTGACCATTCATTCCAAGTGCAATTGTTGTAAGCAACTTTTTAGAAACAACAGGTTTTGTTCCTGTGTTCATAAGCATGAAACAACCTGTTCCATAAGTATTTTTTGCATCACCTTTATTGAAACAACCTTGTCCAAAAAGGGCAGCCTGCTGATCACCAATGGCAGATGCAATTGGAACTTCAAAACCACATACATCTTTATCTGTGTAGCAGTAGATTTCTGAAGAATCTTTAACTTCAGGTAAAATACAGCGTGGAATATTTAAAAGTTTTAATAACTCATCATCCCATTCGCACATATAAATATTGAATAACATTGTTCTGGAAGCATTTGTAACATCTGTTACGTGACACTTTCCACCCGAAAGTTTCCAGATAAGCCATGTATCAATTGTACCGGCAAGAATTTCACCCCGTTCTGCACGTTCACGAACACCTGGAACGTTATCCAAAATCCATTTAATTTTTGTACCAGAAAAATATGCATCAATAAGCAGTCCAGTTTTTTCCCGGATAATTTCGTCATATCCCTGCTTAGTCAGTTGTTCACACATTTCAGCAGTTCTGCGGCACTGCCAGACAATAGCGTTGTAAACTGGTTTTCCAGTGTTTTTATCCCAAAGAACAACTGTTTCACGCTGATTTGTAATTCCAATTGCAGCAACTTCGTCTAATTTAACGTCATTATCAATAAGGACGCTCTCTAGAACTTTAAGCTGACATTTAAAGAGTTCTTCCGGATTGTGTTCAACCCAACCTGGTTTAGGATAGAATTGTGTAAATTCTCTCTGTTTTGATCCAAGAGGATGTGCATTCTTATCGTAAACGATTGCACGAGACGATGTTGTACCTTGATCAAGGGCAATAATATAGTTTTTTGCCATTGAAAAGTCCTCCTAAAAACTTATTCAAGTTTCAAAATTAATCACAAAATATATGATTGATAGCCTTTACTTATAAATGATAGCATGACTATCAAAGAATGCAAGAAAAAAACAGTTAATTAATTAAAAAGTTTAATTAATTCTACCTCTTTTATATTTTTATGTTTTTCACCATACTTAAAAAATGATTTATATTTTTCTTGGCATTGCACTTGTAGCAATAATTTATTTTCTCATTGGATTTGCGATTATTAAGAAAAATCCATCAAAGTCTAAAAATGTTGTAAAAAGAGTACAAACTGTAAAATGTCCTGTCTGTCAGTCCCAGCTGTATCAAGGGGAAAATATTATTTCTAAAGTTTACAGACCAATGAATGTGCCAGATCAGCTTATGTCTGTTTCTGGGTGTCCTCATTGTTTTCCTCGCTGTGAACCTGGAATTCAAAGAGTTTGTCCGGTTTGTCACAAGCCTATAGCACAGGATCAGACTTTAACTGCACGACTGTTCAATAAAACTACTGCAAAAAAACATGTACATATTTTAGGTTGTTCAAACTGTCATAAATCAAAATAAAATTGGTAAATCAACTTTAGTTTAAAAAGGGCATAGAACCCGAGAAATGAACAGGCTGCGTCAGCAGAGTGCGTCAGTTTTTTGCAAAAAAACTGGGTAGCAGCTTTGCTGCGTAAAGCACCGCGCGTCAGCAAGCTGTGAATTGCGAGTTGGTGCTAAAACTGGCCTGAAAATTTTATTAAAAAAATAAAAAAAATTAAAATTTTGCTAAACAATTTTTTTTAGTCTCCGACACTTTAAGAGATGGGTGGTGGAAACCCTATAGATAACCACGTTGTGGTTCAACAAAAAAGACCACCGTGTTTTATCTAAACAACCAATAAGGGTAAGGAGATTTTACTATGGTTATTAATCACAATATGAGCGCTATGTTCGCTCAGCGTTCACAGGCACTTCAGGATGTTAATGCTCAGAAGAGTATGGAAAAGCTTTCATCAGGTATGAGAATCAATCGTGCTGGTGATGATGCTTCTGGTTTAGCAGTATCAGAAAAAATGCGTTCACAGATTCGCGGTTTGAACCAGGCTTCTACAAACGCACAAAATGGTATTTCTTTTATTCAGACAACTGAAGGTTATTTACAGGAAACTACAGATATCATTCAGCGTATTCGTGAATTAGCTGTTCAGTCTTCAAACGGTATTTATTCTTCTGAAGATCGTATGCAGATTCAGGTTGAAGTTTCATCTTTAATTGCTGAAGTTGACCGCATTGCTTCTACAGCTCAGTTCAACGGTATGAACATGTTGACTGGTCGTTTTGCTCGCCCAACAGGTGACAATGAAGTTACAGGTTCTATGTGGTTCCACATTGGTGCTAACATGGATCAGAGAACTCAGGTATTTATTGGAACAATGTCTGCTATGGCTTTAGGTCTTCGCAATGTTGGTGATGAATCTATTATGACTATTGAAACTCCAGAAGAAGCAAACCGTGCTATTGGTACTTTGGATGAAGCTTTGAAAAAGATCAACAAACAGCGTGCTGACCTTGGTGCTTACCAGAACCGTCTTGAAATGACTGTTAAAGGTCTTGATGTTGGTGCTGAAAACTTACAGGCTTCTGAATCTCGTATCCGTGATACAGATATGGCTAAAGAAATGGTTGACTTCACAAAAACAAACGTACTTTCTCAAGCTGGTACAGCAATGCTGGCACAAGCAAACCAGTCTTCTCAGAATGTACTTTCACTATTACGCTAGTAAAAGAAATAGAAAGTATCATAGTGGGGTGCCAGCAATTGCGCAGTGAGTTTTCTGCATAGCAGAAAGACCAATGCTGGCTCAGGCAAACCATAGCGATAATAGCAAATCCGTTAAAAACAAAGCTGCGACAGCGGGTTTGTTTAGGATTTACTCAAAAAATAGCTTCGCCAGGAGACTAGCGACTGGCGTCGAACAGAATGTACTTTCATTATTACGCTAGGCTTAAAATTAGTTAGTTGATACAAAACAGCCCTTGAAAGTTGTATAAAACTTTTTAGGGCTGTTTTTTTATGCTGCCAGAAATTTTACAGCTATCTTTCCCGCATTTTTCAAGGCACGATTTGTAATCTTCTTTGAGAAAAATGCTACCAGTCATTCCGTGATTATCAAAACCGTTAGCTAGCGTCACTACACGCGCAGACCGGCAAAGAAACTTTCATTCCGTTCTGCGAGTGTTTTTGATAATCACTGCATTTCTTCCCGCATTTTTCAAAGCACATTTGTAATCTTCTTTAAGAAAAATGCTGCCAGAAATTTTACAGCTATCTTTCCCCATTTTCCAATTATGAATTATAAATTCTCTTTCCCTTCAGGGCAAACGCATTATAAAGGCTTTTCCGTAATGTTGGTGCGAAGGAGCGGGGCGTGGTTCAAAAACACTCTTTTTGTGGCTGCTGCGTAGCGGCAGTTCAATAGTTTCTATACCACAAAAAGCGTGTAGCGCATTATTGCGCGGTTTTGAATCACGCAACCGTGACTGGGAGCCAAAAAATCGGATTTTTGTTTATAATGCGTTTGCCCTGTCTTTCCCCTTTGTGTTTATTGTAAAATCCATCTTTTTTCTATAATATTAGGTGCATGAATATTATAGTTGTAGGCAGTGGTGGACGTGAGCACACTATTTGCTGGAAGTTAGCTCAGAGCTCTTTGGTTGAAAAGATTGTTGTTGTACCAGGAAACGGTGGAACTGCAAATGAATCAAAATGTGTAAATGTTGATCCTAAAAAATGTGACTATATTAAAGATGGTGAGAATGCTTATGTAGCAATTGCCAAACACGAAAATTGCCGTATGGCTGTAATTGGTCCAGAAGATCCTTTAGCCGAAGGTTTAGCTGATGTTTTCTGGAATGCAGATATACCTTGTGTTGGTCCAAAATCAGCTGGTGCTCAGCTTGAAGCAAGTAAAGATCTTTCAAAAGATTTTATGAAAAAATATGGTGTTGCTTGTGCTGCCAGTGAAACTTTCACAGACAAAGATGAAGCTTGTGCCTATGTAAAAAAACATGGTGCACCAATTGTTATTAAAGCTGATGGTCTTGCTGCTGGAAAAGGTGTTGTTGTAGCTGCAACTGTAGATGAAGCTCTTGCTGCTGTAGAAGACCTGATGGAAAGTGGACGTGTAGGAAGTGCAGGTAAAAAACTTGTAATTGAAGATTATCTTGAAGGTGTTGAGATTTCTGTTCTCGCAGCAGTATCTGTAACTCCTGAATATGCTATGCAGGGAAATGCTGTTATTGTTCCATTCCTTCCTGCTCGTGATCACAAACGTTTAATGGATGGTGCTAAAGGTCCAAATACTGGAGGAATGGGTGCTGTTTGTCCATTAGATGATGTTTCTGATGAAACAATGATGCAGTTTAATAAGGATATTCTTCAGCCAACTTTAAATGGTCTGATTAAAGAAAAATTTGATTACCGCGGATTTATTTTCTTTGGTGTAATGTTGACTTCAAAAGGACCAAAACTTCTTGAATATAATGTTCGTCTTGGAGATCCTGAAACTCAGGCTGTTTTACCATTAATGAACTTTGATTTTGCTGCAATGTGTACTTCAATTATTAACGGTTCTCTAAAGGGCTTTAATTTTGACTGGAAACCAGGTTATCAGGTAGCTCCAGTTGTGGTAAGTGGTGGATATCCTGCAGAATATAAAAAAGGCTGTGAAATTACTTTTAACGAAGCTATCTTAAAGAAAAGTACAGCAAAAATTTTTGTTGCTGGTGCAGTATCTGGTAATCGTGGTAATTCAGACAATATGCTTACAAGTGGTGGTCGTGTTCTGGCTTGTTCTGCTTATGGTGATACTTTTAATGAAGCATGGAAAAAAGCTTATGAAGGAGTAAGTGCAGTAAAATTTGAAGGAGCCTTTTACAGAAGAGACATAGGTCTCCCAGGTGCCGC
>JALEPQ010000063.1 GCA_022768685.1 Spirochaetia bacterium | reverse complement strand
TTTAAATCAAACGCCGAAATGCCGTCATTTGATTTAATTTAAAGTTTTTAGAAAAACTTTTTTATTTACGTGTTCGCTACGGCGAACGTTTTGTAAATCCTCAGTTGTTGAAACAACTTGCGGTTTACAAAATTAAAGAAGGTAAATTAAGGTTATATGTTTGGATGAATATTTCTTGATTTTGATTTATTTATTTTTTTAAATTGCTAAACATACAATTATATCTGTTATATAACTCAGATTCTCTTATCGTCTCATATTCTTTATCCATACTTTTGGGACAGCCCCTTTTTATTATTCACTGATTTTCAAAACTTCGCAGATTCGTTCAAAATCTTCCTTTGAATTATAATCAATTCTTAAGGAACCTTTGTCTAATGTTCCGTCTAAAGTAACTCCCCGGATTCCAAAAAGATTTCTTAACTGCTGCTCAAAGATTGCTACATCAGGATCTTTTCTGGAAATTTTTTTGGCTTTCTTTTCTTTTGATGCTCTTCCACCGTTGTTGAATGTTTCTGCCATAGCTTCTGCTTCTCGTACATTCAAGCCTGAACCTACAATTTTTCCAAAAAGAACACGCATGTCGGAATCATTTTTTACACTAAGCAAGGCTCTTGCATGTCCGGCAGAAATTGTTCCATTCACCAGAGAACGCTGAATATCTTCTGGTAATTTTAGAAGACGAATTGCATTGGCAACTGTTGAACGGTTTTTTCCAACTTTTTTTGCAACTTCATCCTGAGTTAAATCACTCATCTGAACAAGATTATAATAGGCTGTTGCTTCTTCTATAGGATTTAAATCTGCACGCTGGATATTTTCAATAAGTGCCATTTCCAGCTTTTGCTGATCATCAAACTTCCTGAGTTGAACAGGAACTTTTTTAAGCCCCAGCATTTTTGAGGCACGGGTACGACGTTCACCGGCAATGATGTAAAATTCATTTCCAGATACATGTTCAATAATAATTGGTTCAAGAATTCCGTTTTCGCGGATAGAATCGGCAAGTTCTTCTAACTGACGCTGATTAAATTCAACTCGAGGTTGCTTGGGATTTGGTTTTAAAAATTCCGGATTAACCCAAAGTCCACCTTCATCATCAACTTCAATACAGTCTGGAATATTCCCTTTGCGAATTACTGCAGCAGCGGTATTTTTTAGTCCACCAGCAGGTTTACCTGAGATAATTGCTTCTGTATCAATTGCAGCATCACCTAGTAAAGCTCCAAGTCCTTTTCCTAATCCGTTTGGTTTAGCCACGTTTAATTACCTCTTGAGCAAGTTTTTCATAACTTTTTGCACCAATACATACAGGATCATATTTACAGATTGGAAGTCCATGAGAAGGAGCTTCTGAAAGTCTTACGTTTCTTGGGATAATTGTACTGAAAACTATATCTTTAAAATATGCTTTTACCTGAGTAACAACTTCCTGTGCAAGACGAGTGCGGGAATCGTACATTGTAAAGAAAATTCCACCAATTGTAAGATTAGGATTAATAGACTGCTGAACTCTCTGTACGTTCTGCAAAAGAAGTGTAATACCTTCCAAAGCAAAATATTCACACTGCATTGGAATAAGAACAGAATCTGCAGCAGCAAGACCGTTTACAGTCAACATACCTAAAGATGGAGGACAATCTATAAAAATATAGTCGTATTTGTCTCGTAATGGTTCAAGTGCATTTTTAAGGAAGAATTCACGATTTTCCTGATCTACAAGTTCGATTGCAGCACCAGACAAATCATTACTTGCACTGATTGCATCAAGATTTTCTACAGTTGTATGTTTTACAGCTTCTTCAGCTTCAACCTGACCTGACAAAAGTTCATAAACAGTTGGAGATTCACTTGATACTCCAACACCACTAGACATGTTTCCCTGAGAGTCAAAGTCTACCAGAAGAACTTTTTTTCCAGCTAGAGCCACATAAGCTCCAATGTTGATTGCAGATGTAGTCTTTCCTACACCACCTTTCTGATTTACAAATACGATAATTTTGCCCATATATTAAAATATATCAATTTTTTGAAAAATAGTATACCTTGTTAATCAATTCGTAATTCATAATGCGTAATTAAGCAGTTGCACAAGGTGGAGATAATGATTTTAAGTGTTACTCTTTCTAAGGCTGATTCTTCTGTAGAAAAAAATTAGGAAAGGCTTTTGAAAAAATTAAGATTAAGATTGAAAATTCATCCAGGGGAACAGGGTATTTTGCAGAAATGTTTACAAAAATCCAGGTTTTTCATCAACATTTTACAGAAAGTGAACTTGAAATGTTTCTTAATGCCCATGTGGGGACAACCTTCAAAAATTGTGTAAAACGAACAGAAACAGAAGAAATTACTTATCTGACTTCAAAAAAAGGAAAAATTACAGAACTTCATAAGAAAATTGAACTGAATAAAGGGGACAGACCCCTCAAGCTTTCAGTCCTTCCTTCTCCTCAAAAAAAGAAAAATTACCTTTTGCCAGAAGGAACACCAGTTCCATTTTTAGTTCTCTTAGGAATTATGAATTCTGATGGAAAAGTTATTTCCGCAAAATACGATAAATTTCGTCAGATAAACAGATTCCTGGAATTTATTGATGATGTTATCCCAGAAGTAATTTCTAAAAAAAATCCAGAAGAACCTGTAAGAATTGCAGATTTTGGATGCGGGAAATCTTATCTTACTTTTGCAGTTCATTACTTTTTAACAGAAGTAAAAAAGATTCCTTGTCAGATAGAAGGTCTGGACTTAAAAGAAGATGTAATTAAATACTGCAATGAAATGGCTGAAAAATTAAATTTAAAAGAACTGATTTTCCATACTGGAAATATTTCTGATTATTCTGGTAAAGAAAATCCTGACATTGTAATTACTCTCCACGCCTGCGATACCGCAACTGATTTTGCATTAAAATATGCAGTAGAAAGAAATACAAAAGCTATTTTAAGTGTACCTTGCTGCCAGCACCAGATTAATCAACAGTTAGGAAAAACTGAAGGTGATTTTGAACCTCTTTTAAAATATGGTTTAATTAAAGAAAGATTTTCAGCACTTCTTACAGATGCACTTAGAGGTGAATGGCTTGAAACTAAAGGGTATAAAGTTCAAATGCTGGAATTCATTGATATTGAACATACTCCCAAAAATATTTTGATTAGAGCTGTAAAAGGCAATTCACAATCCACAATTCATGATTCACAATTGCCTTCCACAATAAAATCTTTAGGAATAAGTCCGGAAATATTTAATTAAAGGACAATTCCAATTTTTTTTAAATCTTTTTAAGTTCGTATTCTCTTGTTCCTAAACCAATTTCCTGAGCATGTTCAAGACAAGATTCCCATTCTGTATCTGGATGAGTTACATGGAAATGATCACGATGTTCATGGTCAATTTTTTCATCATGCATATTATCATCAAGAATACTGCCTGCATTTACTGGAGCTTTGTTACAAAGATCTGCACACGCCTGATCCAGAGCAACCGGGTCAAATGAAGCAAGCATACCGATATCTGGAATAATTGGGATATCATTTTCTGAATGACAGTCACAGTTAGGAGAAACATCACAAATCAAAGAAATATGGAATGTAGGACGATTCTGACAAACAGCAAGAGAATATTCAGCCATTTTGTAGTTTAAGATAGCAATTGAATCTGCGTATGCAGCCGAAATAGCATCTTTTGGGCAAACAGCTAAACAACGTCCACAACCAACACATTTATTCTGATCAATTGATACTTTTCCATTTTCCATTTTTGTTGGAGCGGCGTGAGCACAAATACGTTTGCACGCCCCACAAGTAATACATTTATTCTGATTTACTCTGGGTTTTCCTTCACAATGCTGTTCCATTTTTCCGGCACGAGAACCACATCCCATACCAATATTTTTTAAAGCACCACCAAAACCTGCCATTTCATGGCCTTTAAAGTGATTTAAAGAAATGAAAACATCAGCATCCATAATAGCAGAACCAATTTTTGCTTCTTTTACATATTTCTGATTGATTGGAACTAAAGTTTCATTTGTTCCCTTTAATCCGTCAGCAATAATTACATGACAACCAGTCTGTAATGGAGAAAATCCGTTTAAATATGCAGTTTCCATATGATCAATTGCATTTTTACGGCTTCCTACATACAAAGTATTACAATCTGTAAGGAATGGTTTTCCTCCAAGCTCTTTTACATAATCTGCCAGGATTTTTGCATAATTTGGGCGAAGCATGGCAAGATTTCCATATTCTCCAAAATGAATTTTAATTGCTGTAAATTTTTCATTGAAATCAATATTTTCAATGCCGGCAGTTTTTAATAATCTTTTAAATTTCTGAAGAAGGTTTTCATTACCTGTTGCCTTAAATGTTGTAAAGTAAACATCACTCTTTGCCATTCGATTTTCCTCTTATAAAAAATATCATTATATTTAGTTATAGCACATTTTCACGTATAAAGTGCCCAACTCCGTTATAATCGTTTGTTTTAACTGTAACAAAATCTGCTATACTTTTTATGTAATCAAGACCATTCTGCATGCAAACACCATATTTGCAAAGACGAATCATACTTTCATCATTCATGCTGTCTCCAAACCCCATTGTTGAATCAACTCCAATACCAATGTGTTCTGCCAGCCAGGTGATTGCTTCGCCTTTTCCACAGTCTGGAGGAAGAATCTCCAGAAAATAAGGTTTACTTGTAAAAATAACAGCTCTGTCGCCAAATTCTTTTTTTAGTACAGTCTGTACCTTTTGAAGCAATTTTGGATCACCAGGAATAAGCATTTTTGTAAATCCCTGTTTTATGAATTCCGGATAATTTTCTACAACTTCGCCTTTCAGTCCACACAAATCAACATCCAGTTTTGTGTATTTTGTTTCTTCGGCATAATAAATTGTATCAGCTGTGTAAACTTCACTTCTAAGACCAAATTCTTCACCAATCTGATTGGCGCGAACTAAAATATCTGCATCAACTTTTTTGCAGAAAATCTGCTGACGGGTATGAAGATCAAAAATTGAACAGCCGTTTATGGCAATAAGATAACGACCAGCTTCTTTTCCAGCAATTTCAAGTCTCCTTACAAAAGGAAGAATTGCATCTTCAGCACGACCTGAACAAAGAACAATATAAATTCCTTTTTCTGCACATTCTCTTAATGCAAAAACAGTTTCATCTTCTATTTCGCGGTTGGAATTTAATAAAGTATCATCAAGATCAAGTGCAATAAGTTTTACATCTAATTTAGCCATTTTTTATCCTCAGGAATTTTTCCAGGCATCAATAAATTCAATCATAAACTGCTGTACGTCGCCAAACCATTTTCGTTGAAAATCAACAGCTTCTTTTCCAATATATCTGAAATGCCAGCATTCCCATCTGTAACCAGTTACATCTTCATAATTTTTAGGAAAGCTTAGACTCCAGCCGTATTTCCATGCATTCTGGTAAACCCATTTTCCTCCTGTTGTGAGGTCAAAAGCATCATCAACTGGAGCAAAATCTAAGGCCATTCCCAACTGATGCTGACTTGTTCCAGGGCGGGCAGATTCTCTTTCAGCTTCTTCAAGTCCATCTACTCTTACCCAATAATCAAAAAGATTTTTCTGATATTCATAGGAACGGTAAGTTGAACTGATTGTAAGGTATACACCATCTTTTTTTGCATCGGCACACATAATTTGAAGTGCATTATAAGCTTCTGGTCTGAGATTAAGTGAGTTTTTATTTACATCGTAATATTCATTTTTTGTAAGATGAACAAGATTCTTTGGCTCATAATCCGCACCTACTTTATGAGTTTTATCTATCAGATAGAAAGGACTTAAATCTTCTGAAGAAAAGTTTTTTTCAGATTCCAAAACTTTGTAAAGATCATCAAGAAGTTCATCTGGATTTCCGTTAGGAATAACTTCCTTACAGCGGTCTGACATACTTACTAAAACACGGTTTAGTTTTTCAATTTCTGCTTTTGAATGTTTGTGAGCAGCAAAAAGAGATGCACAAAACAATGAGTATATAACTAAAATACAAGCTTTTTTATTCATAGGGTTTCCTTTTTTCTAGTTTGCCACGTCACTTCGTTCCTCGCAATGACATTATTTTTTAGACAGAGCAAAACTTAAAGCAATCTGTCATTGCGAGCCGTAGGCGTGGCAATCCAATTATAATTAATTTACCAGGCTTCCGTTTTCAAGAATTGTTTTTTCAGTTCCATCTGCATAACGCACTATAATTGTAGGATCTCTTACAACTCCATCAAGATGAATTAGACTTGGAGCATCATTATCATAGTTTTCACCAATTGCAAAATGACAGGTATGGAAAGCTTTTTCATCTTCCAGCATATTTCCTGTAATTCTGGCAGCAGGATTCAAACCAATTCCTAATTCACCTATATTTCTGGCATTCTTTTTGTAAACGGCACCTGCACCTTGTGGTAATTTTTTTTCTTTTTCCAGGACTAAAGAACGTAATTCCGCTTCTGTTATTGTTTTTAATAAACGCTTTGCTTCTGCTCCACCAGAAATATCTGTTACAAAGCCTTTTTCTACTTTGCAGGTAATTGGAGTTTCAAGAATTGAATCTCCATCACTGAATGTCATAGAACCATCGTAAACAATTACACCTTCGCAACCCTGAATCTGCTGTTCAGGAAGCATTTCTGCAGTTCCAACATTCGGACTTATAAACACTTCACCGGCTGGAATATTACCTCCAGAACCAGGTTTTGAAAAATCTCCGTCATCAAACATCAACTTTCGGCCTGCTACTGGAACAATGAGGTCTGTCCCCCCTGGAGCAGTTACATGAACACTTGTGGCACCTGTAAAAATTTTATTTAAGCTTTCGCACCGATTTTTCAGTTCTTTATAATCAATGCATGCAGTTCTGTTCATCATATCTACAGTAATACCTGGAGTCCACACTGCACGCATAGTTTTTTTACCATCCAGAAGATAATCAAAAATATGAGAAAATTCTCTTCCGTCTTCAGTTTTATAAGGAGTTGCTGTTCCCTGTGGATCTTTTCCTAATTTTATATTTGAAATAGAAAAACATACATCTGGATTTGTGGCAATTGCAGCTAAAACTTCTGGCGTAGCATTATCAAAACTTGTTCTATCTGGTTGAAAAACAAGTGTAGCCAAAGCTCCAGCTTTTAGAGTAGCCTTAAATAAATCCTGAGCTATTTCACTGGTAGCAGGATTTGCTATTATTAAAACCCGCTCTCCTTTTGAAACACTTACTACATTCTGAATAATATTTTCTGCAGGAGAAAGTTCTCCCTTAAGTCTATTTTCCAGATCTTTTTTTATGCTTTCAACATACTTAAAATCCATACATTCCCCTCTTAAGAAGTTTATTTATCTAAATCTAAAAGTAAATCTACAGTTAATGAAGGATCTGTTGAGTGTACTACAACAAGATTTCCGGTTTTTTCTGCAACCAGAGAATTAGACTGACACAGTTTATAAACATAAGAATTTTCATTTTTTACATCCTGTACTATTCTAGGCTGTATTACATAAGTGATGTTAGAACCAGAATTTTTCTGTGATTTAAATAAAATATATAAAGTTTCAGTTCTGGCTTTCTGATTTAAATAGTATTTTCTATCAGCCGATAGAAGAAATGAACCATCAGGATCAGATTCACTAAAAAAAACAGTTGTCAAAGAATCTGTAACATTATAACCATTAATTTTAAAACGAAGTATTGAAGGTTCCCTTGTCTTAAAAGTTTCACTATCCAATTTTAAATTTGCAAGATTTTCCTGCTGTTTGAGGGAACTCTTTTTCTGCTCATTTTTCAGTTCTTCAAGGCTGGTAAGAACCTGTTGAAGCAAAGCATTTGTTGATGCAGAAGAAGTAACAGTATTTGTCAAAGAAGAAATTGATGAAATATTACTGAACAACCCTGAATCATAAAGCGATGAAATATCAGATGCTGTCAATGAAGTATTGTTTTTAATCAGATTAGAAAGAAAAACTTCAGAATTATTATCTTCCGATAAAGCTGAAGAAACTGGAGCCACATTATTTTTTTCTACAGTGCTTGAATTTTGATTTGCTTTTTTTATTCCTGGAACTGAAGGCTGATAAACAGAAGTGCCCATCCGTGGAGCCGAAATTGAAGGCATATTTAAATCTTTAATAGTCAGTTCTGGCATAGAAAGTTGAGGCATTTCTGGCATTTTGTAAGGTGCATCTGCAAATAAAAGGGCACAACTAAAAAGGACAGATATAATTACTGCAGATTTTTTTAAACTACAAATTTGCAAGGCTCTCCTCCACATATTCAAGTCGCTGTTCCAATTGAGCAATAGTTTTTTTCAGTCGATTTTTTTCTTTTTCAAGTTTTGATTTAGGATCTTCTCCTTTTGCCTGCATAGCCTTCTGTTTCATCATTTCACGCACTGTAGCAGGACTTTTTCCACCTTCAAGGAATCCCTGTTCAATTTCCTGTCTGTCTGCTGACTTTTTTACGGAAGCTACAGTTTTCATGTTTTCAAAACCAATCGAAGGATTTACATTCGATGCACCAACTTTTCTGATGTCTTTTGCAGCATTTCTTGGAATACAAAGTACACGATCAATGTAATCTTCATATCTGATATCTGCTTCATTACAAAGTTCCATTGCACGGGAAAGTTTTTTTCCAAATTCCTGCATAAGTTCACCATTTTTTGCCAGGTAATTTGTTTTAATATCTTCAGTAAGTGCCTTTAATTCTTCATTTTTCTGCCATTCCAGAGCATAGTAACCTTTCTGTTCCGCAATCTGAAGCAGTTCTCCAAATTTTGCCCAGAATTCCTGTGTATGAACCTTGCAGCACTTTCCAAAAGCAGGGTCATTTTCCTGACGTTCAACTGTAACCAGATGATGAGTATATTCATGTACGGCTGTATAAATAAGCTGATTATCACTTTTTAGATTCAGATTATGAATAAAAATTTCATGAGTATCAGGCTTATAAAATCCATTTACCCTTTTACTTTCCTTTCCAGTCTGTGTAACTGTAAAATCAACTGAAGCATCAGCTAAATCTAATAATATTTCCTTAATTCTTTCGTTTGTCATATATTTCACCCTATTTTAAACATCCATGTAGCCTAATTTATCAAGAATTATTGCCCCAGAGACAGTAGATGCAGTTTCTGTACGCATAATTCTATTTCCCATTCCACAGCGGATATATCCATAGTCCTCTAAAAGTCTTCTTTCTTTTTCTGTCCAGCCACGTTCACTTCCGATTGCAGCATAAACCGTTTTCCCTTCTTTACAAGGATTTTTACAGCTCATGCAAGGAATATCTTCCAGAGCTTTGTTTAAAGAACAGGCAGGATTTACATTATCCAAAGCTAGTCTTAAAGTATGATGTTTTCTGGATTCTTCTGTCTGGTTCTCACAAAAATCAAGACACTCTTTTAATGTTTTATGAAGATAAAGCTGAGGAACATGAGTGCTTCCCGCCTGAACTGTTCCATCAAGCAGCATTTTGTATGCATTTCCTTTTTCTACAAGAGTTGACTGCATATAAGATTTTTCACCAAGTTCTGTTCCTGTAAGATGAACTTCACAAACTCCAAGCCCCGCAATGTCACGTAAAAGACGCTTTAACTGAATAGGACGAGGAAAACCGATAATCATCTTTAACGAAGTTAAAGGCTTACCTTCTCCTGTTGGTTCAAAAGTAAATGAAATAGAATCTGTAATCCGGGTAATTGTTGCAACACCAGATTTTCCATCAACTATACCTGCAGTAAAAGTATCACCTTCTTTTTTGTGCAATATTTTTACCAGGTGCTGACCCCGTTCATCTGTTAATGACAACGGCTTATTAATTTCTTCAGGTTTAAAAAGACAAATATTCATTGAAAATTAAAATCCTAACCGAATATGTTGATTTTTTTAAGTAATTTAACCAGCTGTTCTTTTTCCACTAAATCTATTGGACGACCCTCTATAAATTTATGTGAACTTTCAGAAAAGTTTCCTATAGAAACACAGATTCCCTTATCACATTTTGTATCACGGATTTTTGCGTGGAAATCTCTTACGTAAATATCTCCCACCACATTCTGTGAACGATAAAATCTGAACATTTCTTTTGCAGACCACTTTGGACTTTCTACAGAACATATAACTTCAACACATTCTGAACCAATCTGTACATCTTCAACTTTTACAAAACCGTCTGAATGATAAACAGTGATAAATTTTCTGCACAAAGCAACAAAATCACTGGTACCTGCCATTAAATAAGTCTGAAGATTTTTATTTTGATTCAGTTCAGAATATCTGGTAACAAGAGCATCAACATCTTTGTAACCAGACTTCATGCCCTGAATCTGCTTTAGCACTACAAGTCCTTTTGGAATATCATTCAAAGCAATGTAAGTATTTGCAAGTCTATATTTTATTTGAATTAAAATCTGTTCTGGTACATTCTGCAATTTTGAAGCAATTTCGTAATCCTGAACTGCAGCCTGAAAATTCTTTAAACGTTCATGCATTTTTCCAGCTTCAAGACAAGACTGCGCTCCAAAAAGTGGATCTGGACGAAGATGCATAAAAACTTTAAGAGCCTTATCGCCCATTCCACATTCAGACATGGAAATTGCCATATCATAAAGAATTTCTTTATTGTCAGGCTGTTCATCCAGAACTTTCTTTAAAAATGGGAGAGCTTCTTTATATTTCTGCATCTTGAATAAACTCATTGCAAGATATTGCACAACTTCAGAATTTTCAGGACTTAAAGTTCTTGCTTTTTTCATACAGAGAATACATTTATCGTAAGCCTGTTTATCGTAAAAGGCCTTTCCAAGATAAAAGTTTGATTCAAAAACTTCAGGATCTTTTCTAGCTGAAAGCATCAAAGCACTTAATGCATCATCAAGACGATTTCTATTGTAAGCAGACACACCCATTCTTAGCGCTACTTTAGCAACATTAATTTCTACGTGAGCTGATGAAATATCGTAAAGAGTCTTATAAATTCCCCAGGCTTTTTCCCAATTCTTGTCGTTATAATAAATAACACCTAATGTTTCCAATGCAATTACATTATGAGGATCATGGGCAAGATGACGTTCAGCATCCTTTACAATAGCAGATTTACCTTTTTTCTGAATACGTTCACTTACGCTACCCTTTTTCTGATTTTCTCTTTGCTTACTTCCTGCACGTAATAAAATCAGCAATACAACTACAAAAGATGCTACAATTACAGCAATTAAAATTGAAATAATCATCAAAACTCCTCAATACGGCGAAACAAGGCACATTAGTTCAGGGCTTTGATTTCGCCGTTTTTAGGGGTTATATAAACCCCTAAATAAAAGAACTGTTTTATTTTGCAGCCTTCACAAATTCCCCGATTTTTTCGATTGCGATTTTTATTTTATTCAAATCTGTAGCATAACAACAGCGGATAAAACCTTCTCCACAATCACCAAAACAAGTTCCAGGAACTACAGCTACACTATATTTCTGAATAAGCTCTGTTGCAAATTTTTCGCTTGATAAACCTGTTGAACGAATATCTACAAACATATAGAAAGCACCTTCTGGTTCAATACAAGGAAGCCCCATTTCTGTAAAACCTTTATACATTACATTACGTCTCTGCTGATAGCTGACACGCATTTTTTCTACATCATCCCAGGCATTTTTTAAACCTTCTGCAGCTGCATACTGACTGAAAATAGGTGGACAGATGTTGGAATATGCATGAAGTTTACAACACTGAATAAGCAGATCTTGTGGAGCGCAGATATATCCAATTCGCCATCCTGTCATAGCAAAAGATTTTGAAAATCCGTTGAAGATGATTGCATAATCTTTCATTCCAGGGAATTCACCAATTGAAACGTGTTTCTTATTGTCATACATAAGTTCACAGTAAATTTCATCACTTAAACACCAGATTTCGTGCTTTTTAATAACTTCTGCAATTTTTCCAAGTTCTTCAGAACTTATACATCGTCCTGTAGGATTACTTGGTGAACAGAACATTACAGCCTTAGTTTTTGATGTACAGGCTTTTTCAATCATTTCTGCAGTTGGAACAAAACCAGTTGAACTTGTATCAAGGTGAATTACTTTTGCGTTACACAATGTACTTAAAGGCTGGTAAGAAACATAGCAAGGTTCACATACAATAATTTCATCACCTGGATTCAAGATTGAACGTAAAACCAGATCCAATCCTTCAGAAGCACCAATTGTAGGCAGAATTTCTGTTTTTGGATCATAGTTCAGATTATAGCGTGTTAAATATTTTGCGATTTCCTCACGTAATTCAATCAAACCCCAGTTTGAAGTATATGAAGTGTGGCCCTTTTCAAGATGATAAAAAGCTTCTTCACGAATTACCCAGGGAGTTGGAAAGTCAGGTTCACCAACACCTAACGAAATAATGTCATCATGTCCAATACAAAGTTCAAAGAATTTTCGAATCCCACTTGGTGGAATTTCCATCATTTTTGAGCTGAATTTATCTTTTCTGTTATTCATCAATTAATCCTTTTTTTAAGCCTCACTACGAGGTATTTTTTAAGCATGCATTTCGCGGCTGTCACGTTCATCTTCTACGTAAACAATATCATCCTTTTTGTATGTTTTAAGAACAAAATTTGTTTTTGTAGAACGAACACCTTCCAATGTTGAAAGTTTTTCACTTACAAACATAGCAATTTCTTTTAAATTATTGCCTTCAATAAGGACTTTTAAATCGTATCCACCACTCATAAGGTAAAGAGATTTTACCTGAGGAAAACGATAAATACGGTCTGCAATTGCATCAAAACCATGTTCACGTTGTGGCTGAACTTGAATCTGAATTTCTGCAGTTACCTTATCTTTATTAGCATCATCTTTTTCTGGATTTACAATGGCGGCGTATTTTAGAATAACTCCATCATCTTCTAATTTTTTGATGATCGCTTTTACTTCCTCAATTGATTTGCGTGTCATCGCGGAAATATCTGCCACAGAAAGTCTGGCATTCTGACGAAGTAAGTCTAAAATTTCTTCCATTTTTAATTCCTCCAAAGAATTTTTGTCTATATATTTTAATGTTTTAAACAGATTTTTACAATGAAAGATTATAA
>JALEPQ010000047.1 GCA_022768685.1 Spirochaetia bacterium | reverse complement strand
CTCCTGTTGGATCTTCTGGAGTTTTACATGCAATTAACGATGCTGCTAATGCAAGACAAGCTAAACCGCTTAAAAGTTTTGTTAGTTTTTTCATTTTTTAACCTCTTTCTCTTTTTTTATTTTTTTTATTAGAATCCAATTTCAACTTTGAATGGAACGCTCCAGTTCCATGCAGCGCCTTTTACATTTCCATTTTCACGTTCGAATTTTGAATAGATATCAAATTCAGCACCAACGTTTAATAATGCTCTGCCAATTTTCATTTCAACACCAGGAACAATTGCAATATCAAATGAATTAACAAAGTTCTGGTTCAACTGCCATGCACGGTATGTAACATCATCATCTGTAGAAATTGTTTTTACATTTAAGTAAGGACTTAAATCATCTATGCTGCCAAAAGTACCAAAGTTATATTTACCAAGAACATTTAATTCCATGTAATGAGGATCTGATGTTGTTGCATTAAAACGAACAGTAACTGGCGCATGAACTAAAATCTTAAATGCATCGTAAGAATATTCACCATACATATCTAAACAAAGACCTGTAGCTTCAAGCTTTTCTGTTTTAGAATTGTAATTAAGACCTAAAATTGGCTGGAAGAAGCCATAAATTCCGTCGCCGTCATAACCTACACCAGCACGAACTACTTTCCATTTTTTCTGTCCACCATCACGGTATGAAGCCTGGAAAGATAAATTATTCCAGTAATATCTGGCACCAGCACCCCAAGGTGTGTATGTAAAATCTTTTTCGTTATCACCAGCTGTAAAACTCATAGAAGGATTACTCTTTGCAGGAGCAATTGCCGCATTCAAAATTAATCCGTCTATAGGATAAACTTCTGCTCCAAATCCCCATCCTTCAACATCTGAACAGTTGATATAAGTTGGAATTGGATCCCATTTGCGTTCTGCAATAGCAAAAGGACTACCAACTTTCCACTGGTCTATTCTTTCTTTAAAGAATCCGTCAGTTCCGTTGTAACCCAAACGTAATTTTACGTATTTTACAGGCTTTACCCAAATATAAGATCTTCTAAAATATGCAGCCCAATCATCTTCTCCTTTCTGTGATTCTGTTATATACCACAATGCAACATGGGCACCAGCCACATCACCATTCATTGCAATTTCAATTCCGTCAGGATCTTTCTGAGTTGTCTGATTATTCTGCAGAAAATCGTATTTTGTAGTTTTTGTTTCAGGATCATTTGTAGAAGTTACTAAACTACCTTTCATTACAATGCGTGCTGCTGCATCAAATGCAAAAGCCTGACCCATTCCAGCTAAAAGAACAACTGAAAATAAGGCTGTTCTTATAACATTTTTTTTCATTTTTTTACTCCTAAATATTTTTATTTTTTTTTACCAGACTCAATAGCGGCAGACCTGATGACCACCGCTTGTAAGATTATTATCTGTGCCAAATTTCTGTAAAAAATATAATTTTTTTGTTCTAAATTTCTTTTTTTTGTTCAAAGTTTAAAAATTTGTTATTTTTTTGTAAAAAAGAGTTTTTTTTCATTTGTACCTGGCCGGAGAAATGAACAGTTGCGTAAGCAAGTGCGCCAGTTTTGAAAAAACTGGGTAGCAGTTTTACTGCGTAAGCACTGAGCGTTTAGCGAACTGTGAATTGCGACTAGGTGAAGGGATCTGGCCCTGGCTCGTGTTGAAAACTGAAATATCAATGTACGTTTAGTTTGCACGAGCCGTGAGTTTTTTAACGCTACGCTAAAACTCAGGAAAAATTTGTTTGCAATCGAGGGGTCTGTCCCTCTTTGAGTTAAAAATGCCTTTTATAATGAATATGAAGTTAACTCAAAGGTTAGTTTGCACGAGCCGTAAGTTTTTTTAACGCTTCGCTAAAAACTCAGAGGTCTGTCCCTGGCTCGTGTTGAAAACTGAAATATCAATGTACGTTTAATTTACACGAGCCGTAAGTTTTGGCTGTTTTATCTCATCTTTATTAATAAAACTCCTTTTCTGCCAAAACTTAAAAAAAGTGTAGTTTGCAATCGAGGGTTGTCTTCGTTTTATGCTAATATAGAAAATTTAATCTGCTTTTAAAAAAGTGATATTTTTGACAAAATTCTGGTATTTTTATAGAAAATTGTGTTTTATAAATAAAATACAAGGTGATTTTTATGTGTAAAAGAATATTTTTTTCTGTAATTTTTTGTGCCGTTTTTTCTGCTTCTGTATTTTGTGCAGAAAGTTCGTATAATTTTAAAAAATCAAAAGCCATAAAGGATTCCAAACAGAAAACTTTTTCTCAAGTTGATGTAAAACAGCAGGTTTTCAATATGGAAACTGGCTGGAATTTAGGAAATACTCTTGATGCAACAGGGGGGACAGCCCTCAAATCTGAAATCAGCTGGGGAATGCCTTACACTACTAAAGAGATGATTGACGGTATTGCAGCTTCTAGAATTAAAACAATCCGCATTCCTGTAAGTTGGGCCAATCATTTTATTGATGACCGTTATACTATTGATCCAGCATGGATGAAACGCGTAAAACAGATTGTTGACTGGGCTATTGATGATGGTATGTATGTTATTTTGAACACTCACCATGACAACTATCCTCGTAACGAAAATATGCCTCATTGTTCCGGATACTACCCTAGTCCTGTAAACAGTAATGAAAGCATTCTTTATGTAAAAAATGTCTGGGCTCAGATTGCTCTTGCATTCAACAGCGGATATGATGAACATCTTGTTTTTGAACTTTTAAATGAACCTCGTCTGCGGGGTCACGGTCATGAATGGGATTACAATCCTTCCTGTAAAGACTGTAAATATGCGGCTGGACAGATTAACAAACTTAATCAAATTGCAGTTGATGTAATAAGAGCCAGTGGTTCTAACAACTTGAAACGTTTTATTATGGTTTCTGGAATTGCAGCTTCTTTTAACAGCTATATTAAAGACAATTCTTTTACCTTCCCTAAAGATTTTATGAGTGAAGAAATTTCCAGTCAACGTTTCATACTTTCCGTTCATATTTATGCACCTTACGAATTTGCAATGAAAAATCCTGGTGTTAGAGATATTTCTGCCAGTCAGTTAGGAGAACTTGCTTACTATTTTGAATCTCTTAATGAAAAGTTCATTCAGAAAGGTTATCCTGTAATTATTGGTGAATATGGAGCAACTAACAAAGACAATCTTGATGCCCGCATTGAATGGTTTAAATTCTTTATTTCAGAAAGCCGTAAATATGGTATTACATCCTGTCTTTGGGATAACGGAGATATGGATACAGAAAATACTTACGAAGAAAAGTTTGGTTTTTACAACAGAAAGCAGCAAGTCTGGTATTTCCCGGAAATCTGCGAAACCATTGTAGAAACATTAAAAAAGGAAGAATAAATTATGAGAAAATTTGAAGGATTTTTAAATGGAATTAACCTTGGAGGGTGGATTTCACAGTGTTTAGCTTATACAAAAGAGCATTATGATTCTTTTATTACTGAAGAAGATATAAAAAGAATTGCAGATTGGAAATGTGACCATGTTCGTCTGCCTTTGGATTACGAAATTGTAATGAATAATGATGGAACTTTTAAACCAGAAGGTTTTGTCTATATTGATAACTGTATTTCATGGTGCAAAAAAAATAATCTGAATGTAGTTCTGGATCTTCATAAAACTTTAGGTTATATGTTTGATACAGATGCAGTTGCTGATCCTGATTTATTTTTCAAAGATGAAAAACTTCAAGATATCTACATCAACCTTTGGAAAGAACTGGCTGGTCGTTATGGAAAGTATTCTGATTGTGTGGCACTGGAACTGTTGAATGAGATTGTAAATCCAGAACTTGAGGATGAATGGAACTCAATTGCAACTAGAGCTATTACTGAAATCAGAAAAATTACAAAAGATTCATGGATTATTGTAGGGGGAGTTGATTACAACAGTGTTTCTGCCGTTCCTGGAATTAAAGTTCCCCTTGATGAAAAAATTGTTTTTACTTTCCACTGTTATGAACCTTTGGTATTTACACACCAGAAAGCTTACTGGGTAAAAGAAATGCCTTCAGATTTTGAAGTTTCTTATCCTGGACCTTCCATCGAATATCTTCGTGAAAAGAGTTCCGTAATTCCACAGGCAAGACACGGCGCTATTTTTTCAGAATGCTATGACAACCTTGCAATGGATGAACATTTCTTTGAAACTTTATTCAAACCAGCTCTTGATACTGCAAAAAAACTTAATGTTCCTCTTTACTGCGGAGAATATGGAGTAATAGACTTAGCACCAGCAGAAGATACAGCAAACTGGTTAAAAGATATTCATAAGGTTTTTGATATGTATCAGATTGGTCACAGTCTGTGGAACTACAAAGAAAAGGACTTTGGCATTGTTGGAAAACACTATGACGAAGTAAGAAAAGCTGTTTACACAAAGTAATTTTATTTTTTTCCCTTTTGTGTTACTCTTTTTTTCCATGGAACTGTATTTAATCAGACACGGAGAAACTGTCTGGAACGCAAAAGGCCTTTTACAAGGTAAACATGATATTGAACTGAATGAAAAAGGAATATCTGCAGCTGAAAACTATGGAAAGCAGATTGCTGATATTTATTTTGATAAAATCTATTCTTCACCATTAAAACGTGCATATAAAACTGCATGTTTAATACGTGGTGAAAAAAATACACTTATAGAAACTGATGAACGTTTAAGGGAACTCTCCTTTGGCAACTGTGAAGGAACAGACTTTCACATCTGGAGAGATAAATCCTGCCCTTATCACTGGTTTTTTGATAATCCTGCACTATATGAACCTCCAGAAAACGGGGAAACACTTACACATTTATGTGAACGTACCAAAAATTTTATTCAGGAAGTCATTGAACCTCAATTGTATTCTGCACAACGACTTATGATTGTTGCCCATGGCGCACTAAATGCTTCTATTATGACTTATCTTGAAAATAATACCCTTGAAAATTTCTGGGGAAAAGGTTTACAGAAAAACTGTCAGGCAACAATATTTGAATATGACGGTAACAAATGGATTCGGAAATAAAAAAAGAGCCTAGATAATCCTAAGCACAACAACTACAAGCATACCGCTGCTGGATTCCTCCTCTGACGGGGTTTTGCGAGAGATGTTTGAAAGGCATCTAGACTCAATAGATTAAATATATCAGATATCAGATTTTTTTCCAATACTAATTTAAGAATTAATTCTAAAAAACTGATTGCAAAAAAATAAGAAAATCATCCTCCCATAAAAAGTCAAGAAGATTGTTTCAACAATCGATTGACTTTTTACGCTGTTCCGTAATGTAATGAGGAACAGCAGTTAAATAATAAGTTTGCAACGCAAACTTTAGGTAAGATAAATCCGCGCTATTTTAGCGGTTTTATCTTACTCTCCTTTTTTCCACAAATAAGACAGTTTTTAAAACTGTCCATTCATATTAGTGGTGAAACAAGCGAATTCCGTTGAAACACATTACCATATTGTAATCGTCAGCTGCTTTTATAACCAAATCATCACGAACCGAACCACCTGGCTGCACAACACAAGTAACACCAGATTTTCTTGCACGCTCAATATTGTCACCAAACGGGAAAAATGCATCAGAACCAACAGCAACATTTGTATTTTTTGCAATCCATTCAGCTTTTTCTTCACGAGTGAAAACTTCAGGCTTAACTTTAAAGAAATTC
>JALEPQ010000014.1 GCA_022768685.1 Spirochaetia bacterium | reverse complement strand
TTTTTTTATAAATCAAATAAAAAAGCTTAATTCTTGTACTTTAAATATTTTTTATTTTCACCGAAAATATATTTATGAATTTTTTTAAAAAGAATTGTGCCCTTGTTTTTGGGCTTTTTTTGTGTGCGTTTATTTTTTCACAGGATTATACTTCTGCTAAAAGTCAGGCCAAAATTCAACGTGAAAAATTTGTTGATTTTACAAAAAAATACGTTGGATTTCCTTACGAATATGGTGCAAATCCAGATGATTCAGATCCTAAATCTTTTGATTGTTCCGGATTGGTTTATTTTTGTTCCCGTAATTCTATTGGTGTACAGCTTCCCCGCACTGCAAAGGCTATGTACAACTATTGTAAGATAGTTCCTGCGCGAGATAGAGAAGCCGGTGATTTAGTTTTTTTTAAAACTAACGGAAATGATATTTCTCATGTCGGTATTTATATAGGGCGTAATCAGTTTATTTCAGCTATAAGTGATGGTCTCAATACAGGAGTTATTGTTTCTTCCCTTGAATCTGATTACTGGAAACCTAAATATGTAGCCAGCGGACAGTTTTTGCGTGCTACAAAGGAACCTGAATATGCTTATGCTAACTCAACTGGTTCAAAATCTGACGTAATAGAAGAAATAGAAATTTCTCTTGATGATGAAGATGAATATAGCAAAGCAGGATTCTGGTCAGATTTTATAGTAGATGGTGCTGTTTACGGTGACTGGGCTTTAATCAATCCTAACAGCTTTATGATTTCTTTTCGTGGTGTTGATGTAATTTTGAATGCCAGAAAAAATAAATGGGTTTTATCTCCTGGAATAGGATTTAACTTTCGTTTTAATTCTGCTCTGGGAATGTTTCAGATTCCTGTGTTATTTTCTTCAACTATAAATGATTTTATTCGTGTTTATGCAGGTCCAGTTATTTCATTTGGAAAAGGCACTCTCCCGGAATCTGAAACTAAGATTTTATCATCTGTTTTTCCAGGAATTATAGGTGTATCTTTTTCTACACCTGCTATAAAAGCATGGAAAACAAAAATCCAACTGGTTCAAGATATAAACTATACTGTGTATAATAATCTTGATAACTCTGCATTATCTTTAAAAAATAGTGTTGCCTGCGGGTTAGTTATGTATACAGGAATAAGAGTTACTGTGCCTGCAGGTGCATTTTTTTAATATCAGATAAAGGTAAAAAGTATGAAAAAATTTAGTTGGTTTTTAGCGGTAATTTTTCTTGCAGCAGGTTTAACTTCCTGTACTTCGGAAATTGTTCTTAAACAGGAAAAAAGTGGTTCTATAAATGTAAAATTTTCTTCTGTGGCCGGGAATGCATTTATAAAAATGGTAAAATCTGCTGCCGCCGATGATGATGGAAATGTTCTTATTGATGTAAATGCTATTACTCATGAACTGGAAAAATCTGGTTTTGTAAATGTTGATATTGAAAAAAAGAATGTAATTGATTTTGACATTTCCATGGATGATTTTTTTGGAAATTCAATTTTAATAAGTTCCGGGCTTCTTTCATCAACTGCTGATGAATTTTCAGCAAGCATTACGGCTGCAAAATTTGCAGATTTTTACAACAAGGCAGATGATGATCTGGTAAATATTCTGGATATGTTTCTTGCGCCAGTTTTTAATGATGAGGAAATGTGGGAAAGTGAATATGTTGAACTTCTGGCTTCTTTTTACGGTGATGATGTTGCAAATGAAATCAAAGAAAGCAGTCTAAAAATTACTCTTGAGGATGTAAACGGCAAGAAAAAATCAAAGACTGTTTCTCTTGCAAAACTGTTCACTTTGCAAGAACCGGTAATAATTAATTAAGTCCTTTAATTATTAAATTCACAACTTTTGCTTTAAATGGTAAAGTTGTGATATGAGCATAAATAAAAATATTAAATCTATTTTACTGCTTTCAGTTCTGATTGCAGCACCTTTATCAGCTCAAAAAAAAGCTGATATTATTTTCATGAACGATGTGCACTCGTTTTTAAAACCAACTGCCAGGGCAAAAACCTTAATTAACCGCCAGAAAGAAAAAAATCCTGATACTTTTGTATTTGACGCAGGTGATTTTTCAATGGGAACTTTGTATCAGACTGTTTTTAGTACACAGGCTGCAGAGTATAGAATTTTAGGTTATCTTGGTGTTGACGCTACAACATTAGGAAATCACGAATTTGATTATGGCGTACAGAATCTTGCTGACATGTTTGATGTTTCCAGAACTTGCGGAGAACCTGTTCCAGATTTTGTTTTGTGTAATGTAGACTGGGATTATCCAAATGAATATACAAAGATTTTAAAGGCTGCATTAAAAGACAGATTTGGTTGTAAAAATTATAAAATGATAAAAAAGGGCGACTTAAATGTTGCTGTAATTGGTGTTTTTGGTTCAGATGCTTTTTTCTGTGCACCAACTTGTGAGCTGAAATTTACAGACCAGTATGAAGCTGTAAAGAAGACTGTTGCAGAAATTAAGGCTAATGAAAAAGCCGATATGATTGTTGTTCTTTCTCACGGTGGAACAAGTTCTGATCCTAAAAAATCAGAAGATGAAATTCTGGCAAAAAAAGTTCCGGAAATTGACGTAATTATTTCTGGACATACTCATACAAAATTAGATGAACCTATTATTATAGGAAATACTCTTATTGGTTCTTGTGAAGCCTATTCTGCTTATCTTGGAAATATTTCAATGACTCAAAAGCCTGATGGCAGATGGAATTTTGATTCGTATTATCTTTCCTCATTAAAAGATGAATCAATTCCGGAAGACCCTGAAATGAAAAGACGTCTTGCTGCTTTTGATAAACAGGTTGATGAAGAATATTTAAGTAAGTGGAATCTGAAGAGTAACCAGGTTTTAAGCTATAATCCTGAAAAAATTGAATTTGAAAATGAAGTTGGATATTTAATTGCAGATGCTTTTTACAATACTTTGACTGCTATGGGCGAAAAAGTTGATTTTACTGTAGTGCCTTTTGGCTGTATAAGAAATGGTTATGAAAAAGGACCTGTAACAGTATCTGATGTTTTTGAATCGTTTTCACTGGGAATTGGCCGTGATCAGTTAGCTGGATATCCTCTTATAAAAGTATATATAAAAGGCGAAGATTTAATAAACGCTGCAGAAGTAGACTGTTCTATGTCTGGAATGATTTCTTATGTAAGACTTTTTACCAGCGGATTTCATTACGAATATAATCCTAAACGAATGATTTTGAATAAAGCTACAAAAGTCTACATTACAAAACCTGATGGAACTAAAGAGCCTGTTGATAAAAACAAGCTTTACTGCTGTATTACTGATATGTATACAGGTCAGATGTTGGGAAATGTTCTTGATATGACAAAAGGATTAATTTCTTTAGTGCCTAGAACTGAAGATGGAACTCCAACAAATGATTATAATTCAAGAATCATCTGTACTGCTGATGGAACTGAAGTTAAGGCATGGTATGCAATTGCAGCTCAGATAGAAAAATGGGATGAACTTCCAGGTTACAAAAATGCAAAGGATACTCAGAAGACTTGTATGCCAAGTTTAAATCCGTTTAAGTTGCTGGCAAATCCTTCAAAGCTGGCAAAAATTTTGCGGACTGTAATTTGTGGAATAATTGTGATTATTGTGGCGATTGTATTGCTTGTGAAAAAACTTAAAAAAACAAATAAAGGTAAAAAATAAATGAAAAAACTTTATGCATCCTTGTTGTTCTTTTTTAATTTTATTTCAATTTTTGCTCATAATGGAATGATGACTGGAGAAAAGGACATAAAGGTTGTTTCTACACAGTGGTTTGATATTATTTATGCCCCTTCCAGTGAACATACTGCAGCTTTACTTTATGAAAATGCAGATAATATTTATAAAGAAATTGCGGATATGTATGGCAGAAAAATTATTTACAGAATGCCAGTTGTAATCACTTCGAATGTAGAACAATTTAATGCCTATTTTTCAAACGGTTTATATAATCATATTGTTCTTTATGATACATATCAGATTGATGAACTTTCAGTTTTTTCTGAAACAATGCTTTCAACTTTCCGCCATGAATTAACTCATGCTTATACAATGAATCTTTCTGATTTTTTCTGGAGAGGCATAAAATATGTTTTTGGAGATGCAATTTCTCCAATTGGTTTAAACATCACTTCAGGATGGGCTGAAGGTGCTACTCTTACAAGTGAGAGTGTACATGGTGAAGGTCGTCTTAATGATGAATATGCAAAAAAAACTGTAATACAGGCAAAACTTGAAAATAAATTTCCCTGTTATGGAAGGGTACAGGGAGAATCAGATGTTTATCCTGTAGGAAGTTATTATTTTTTTAATGGTGCTTTTAATAAATATCTTCAGGATAAATATGGAATGGAAAAATATTCAAAATTCTGGTATGAAGCTGTAAACTGTCACCATATTTTTACAGGCCATGTTTTTAAAACCGTTTACAAAAAAAATCTTTATAAGGAATGGAAAGTTTTTGCAAAAGAATATGAAGTTCCTGAAATTCCAGGAAATCCTGTTGCTGCAGATTTAGTTCAGGACTTTTTTAATAAAGATAAATCAACTTATTCTTCATTAAATAATGCAGGTTATATTTTCAGTTCACTTTCCAAAAGTCAGAAGGGGCTTACTTTTATAGATTCTTATAATAGTGATGCCGTTTTTTTTGTTCCAGCAGAAAAACTTGATGATACTAAAATAAAACCAAAGAAATTGTTTACACTTTCGGGGCTTACATCTGCAGTACAGTCTTCTGATGGAAGATTTATTGCCTTGATTTATACAACAAATTCTGGTGCAACAATTCAATCTAAATCAGCAGTTTATGACACCCTGAATAAAAAAATCATAAAATTTGGGGAAAGAGGATGTGGAGAATCTTCTGTTATAGTATTTAATGGTGAATATTATTTAATAGAAACTCATTTCAAATCTCAATTCTATAAATTTCAAATTTCAAAACTTTCTGAAAATGGAAATAAAGGAGCTGAAATTTGTACTGTTGAATTCCCTTACGAAGTTTTTCCTAACAGCATTACAGATTTAGGTGACGGAACTTTTGCATATCTGAAAAAAGAAAAACTTAACTGGTCCATCTGTGTTTCTGATCTGAATGGAAATCTTCTTAAAGAATATAAGGCACCTTATGAAAGAATGGTCATGCGTAATCTTTCATTTGATGATGGAAATATTTATTTTTCTTACGCAAAACCCGGCAAAATGCCAGATTTAGGAAAATTAAATATTTCTGATAATCTGTACAGTTTCCGCAGTGATGATATTAGCGGTGGTGTTTATTATCCACTTGCAAATGGTGACTCTCTTATTTATTCAGGTTCTTTTTACAAGATGAACAGAATTTTAACAATGAAACCTGAGTTTTCAGAATCAGTTCCTGCAGAAATAAATGAACCTGATATTCTGGAAAATGACTCTTCTCTTGATGAGTTGCCTGCTCTGGATGGAAAAAAATATAATTCACTTAAATTTTATAAACGTGGATTGTTTTTACCATTCAGCGATGTGGTAAGTTATGGAATTTTAAATGATACAAGTGTTATATTGCCTTTAGGTTTTACATACATGACAAGAAATCCATGGGATGGAAATACTATTGCTTTAAGTATGGGGTATGGTCTTTCTACAAACTCTTTTGCTGCAAAACTTGGTTATGACGGTGGAACACATACTTCTCTTTTTAACTATTCTTTAGCTGGACAGTTTGAAGTTGATGGAAAGGGATTAAAAACTGGTTATTTTGCAGGTTCTGCTTCATCAGTTTTCCCGTTTGGTAATATTTCTAAATTTGTAGTTTCTGTAAGTGCCCTTGAAAAAATTGGACGGGAAAATTATGTAAATACAGAAAATGCAGATACTGAAGTTCCTGTTTCTCAGTTAATTGGTATTTATGCTCCATTGGACAATACAATATATTTTACAAATTTAAATAGTTTAAAACTGTATTACACAAATATTCATGGAACTGGTCCTGGTCGATATGAAAAATTTGGTGTAAAAGCCGGAACAGAAGTTTATTACAATCTTAGAACAGAATTAAATAATAACGAAATTTTTCTGAATGCAGGTAATTTAGGAGCTTTTGCAGAATTTTATATTCCAAGGTTAATTCCAATCGATTGCGTAAATGGATTTGAATATAATCTTCCAACAAAGCTTTGTGCTGCAGTTTATCCATCGTCAAATGTTTTGTCTGATTTTTCAGTTTCTTATGCGGATTCTGAGGGAAACTATTTGAACGGACTTTTGTGTTATGGAGAAACAGTGCTGTTTAATGCAGAAATCCAGCATCCATTACTTTTAACAAAGCTTATTTTCTTTAAGCAGTTCAGTTTGAGTGCAACTTGTCTTTTGGGTTATGAACTTCCTGAAAAAGGTTATACTGGCAGCTGGAATTTCTTAAAAACTGCAGATTTTGTAAATCAGATTGCTTCAAAAAAAGTTGATTTATTTGTATGCCCTGGTATTAAGGCTACTTTAGGTTCAACTCCAAAATTACTTCATACAACATATAATGCATTTATTGCTGTAAACTTTGTTAAAAATGGAGATGTTATTGAACCTAAATGTAACATAGGTCTTAACAGTTCTTTTTAGTTTACTTTAATCTGACTAAGAACTTCACCAATTGGTTCGTGAATGACCAGTTCAGCCATGGAATCTTGTGGTGTTGAAGATTTATTCAGTAGCACAAGATGTTTTCCATGAAAATAATTTATTAATCCTGCTGCAGGATAAACTGTTAGAGAAGTTCCTCCAATAATCAGGGTATCTGCACAGGCAATTGCCTCTATGGCACCATTTACAATAGCATCATTTAATCCTTCTTCATATAAAACAACATCAGGTTTTATAAGTCCTCCACATTTTGGACAGTGTGGAAGTTTATCTTCTGCATTTTCACTTTCTTCTATAATTTTTTCATCGTAAAAGGCATCACATTTAAGACAGTAGTTTCTTAAAACACTTCCGTGCAATTCGTAAACAGTTTTACTGCCTGCCATCTGATGAAGACCGTCAATATTTTGAGTAACAACAGCTTTTAATTTTCCAGCCTGTTCCAGTTCTGCTAGTTTGTAGTGGGCAGCATTGGGTTTTATGCCCTTTACAAGAAGTTTTGCTCTGTAAAATCTGTAAAATTCAGGAGTATTAGAAAAAAAGAATGAACTTGAAATAATAGTTTCTGGCGGATAGTCCCATTCCTGATTGTACAGGCCGTCTACACTTCTGAAATCTGGAATTCCAGATTCTGTAGAAACTCCTGCTCCTCCAAAAAAAACAATATTTTTGCTTTTATTAATTATTTCTTGTAGAATTGAAATATTAGAAAAGTTAGTTTTATGACCAGACATAAAATTCCTCCAAGAATCATTATAAATTATTTGCTTATAAATTCGGAAAAAATTGCCGAAAATTGAATAATAAAAATGTCTTTAAATAGGAGTACCTAATGGGCAAAAACAAAAAAAGTATAGTTTTATTAGTACTTTCATTTACATGTTTTTTATCTTCTGTGTTTGCAAAGTCAAATAAAGTTGAATCAATTCAGGTAGAAAATATGAACAGCTGGCAGGAAGAATTTGATTTAGATTCAAGAAAGCCAGGAAAGTATAACATTATGATTACCGCAAAAGATTTGGGTGGTAATACTTACGTAGAAGGACCTTACAATCTTTGGGTTGATCCAAAATCAGATCTTCCTTTATGTGGTATTACAAATCCTTATCCAAATATGCGTGTTGTTGGAAACCTGAATATTGTGGGTACTTGTGTAGATGATGACGGTGTTTCTAAAGTAGAACTTATTCTTGATGAAGGTACAGAATATGAAAAGAGGGTTGTAGCTGAGGGTAAAGAATTCTGGTCTTATTACCTGGATACAACAAATCTTGAAGAAGGTCCTCATACAATCAGAGTAATTGGTTATGATATTAATGATGAACCAAGAGTAAATAACTCTAAGATGGATAATTCAATTCTTACATGGCAACTTGACCGTAAACAGCCTTTAACAGAGGTTCTTGAACGTGAAATGGGTATGCTTGTAAGTGGAAACGTGAAATTTATTGGTACAGTTTCTGATGGAAACGGAATTAAAGAATTATCATATTCAGTTGACGGTGGAAAATTATTTAAAGATATAAAACTTTCAAAAACAAAAGACCCTTCGGTATGTAATTTTAATATTTCAGTAGATACAAAAAAATTTGCTGATGGACCTGCAGTTTTGTGGTTTAAGGCTGTGGATCAGGCTGGATCAGTTGGTTTATATTCTTTCCTTTATTTTATTGATAATACAAAACCAGATGTTCAGATTATTTCTCCTGCAGAAGGTGAAGTTGTAAATGGAAAATTTACAGTTGCCGGTTTTGCAAAAGATAAGATTGGTGTTACTGCTTTATCTTGGACATGTGGTTCAGAATCAGGAGAATTGGAATTAATTCCAGGAAACCCATATTGGAGTGTTGAATTAAATACAATTGATTCAAAAGATAAAAACAAGACTTTCAAGGTAAAAGCTATAGATAAGGTTGGAAATATTGTTGAAGTTGCCCGCACAATTCCTCTGAATCAAGAAAATGATAAACCTGTAGTTACAGCTGTAGAACCAGTAGAAGGTCAGTCTTATGATGATTCAGAAAGAATGATTGTTCGTGGTATTGTTCATGATGATGATTCTGTAAAAGCTGTAAAAATTCAGCTTGATGGAAATGAACCTGTAATTCAGGAAACAAAAGGTTCTTACTATCTGGATTTGGGCTCTGTAAAAGATATTGGTTTTGGAAAACATAAAATCACAATTACTGGAATTGATGAAAATGATGTTCCTGGTAATCCTATAGTAACAAATGTTGAATCAAAAGGCGCTGCTCCAAAATTTGCAGATGCCTCTATTGTTTGTGGAAAAGAGACAATTCCATTTGTAAATGGCATTGCAGTTCATCCAGAAAGTAATTCTGTATTTAATCTGCCAGTTACATCTGAAGCAGGTATTAAATCAGTTCACACAGAATTAACATGGGGAACTGACGGTGTAATTTCAAATGATGTGGAACTAAAAAATGTTTCATCATACACAACTGTAATTCCAGTAAATTATGATAGTCCAAAAGGAAATGTAAGAATTTCAGTAAAAGTTACAGATTCAATAGATAGAGTTTCAGAATACAAAGCTGGAATTTATATAACAAATACATCAGTTGTAAAATCTGATGAAATACAGCTGATTTTTAGTGACAGTACAATTGCAGAGGATGGAACTGTAGTTCTTTCTCCAGATTATCCACTTTCCGGTTATGTGCTTGGTGGAACTGCTAAAAAAGTAGAGTTTGTTCCAGACACAAAATTTGCAATGGTAAAACTTGTAGACAACTGTATTCAGATTATTCCAGGAAATGAAGCAGGAAAATCTGAACCTGTATATATTCGTGTAACTACAGACAAAGGAAAGGTAAAAACTTCTTCAATTCCATTTACTTTTGTTGCAGATACAGTAATTCCAGAACTTACTCTTGATGGTATTTCAGATGAAAATGCAATAGATGGTAGAAATGGTGCTGTAAAAATCACAGGAAAAGCAAAATGTGAAACTGGACTTGGTTCTGTAAAATATAGAATTCTTTCTGCAAAGGCTGAACTTAAAAATACAGTAATAAGCGCATTCAAATCAGATGCTATTCCTGAAGAATTTGAATCAGTAAAAGTTGCAGGTGACGGAAGTTTTGAAATTGAAGTTGATAGTTCTGCTTTTGAACCTGGAATGTATGTTGTTGAAATCATAGCTGAAAGTGCTGGTGGTGCACAGTATAATTCTGCCGCAGCTGCAATTTCAATTATTCCAGAAATTGAAGAAATTAATGGAAAACTTGCTCCTGCTGGAACTCCAAAATTTGCTTTACTTGATGGTGTTGATTCTTACATTGTTGCAGCTTTACAGGCCCCATTAAACCGCAATTTCCAGAGATTCCCACGTTCAGAAATGAATGAAGGTAAAAATGATATTTCTATGACAGTCTCTGGAGACGATGGAAAAGAAATTCCTGCAAAATTCTCTGTTAATAAAAATTATACATTGGATGCTTATATCGCAAGTGTTAATGGCGAAAATTATTTAAGTGGTAAAGTTGTAACTCTTCCATACGCAGCAAAAGACGGTGGAAAAATTTCTGTTACAATTAAAAGTGCCCTTCCAGTAAGTTCTGTTGCCTATGAATTTTCGGGAGAAGAAATTCCTGGAGGAGATGTTATTCAATCTGGATCAGTAAAAGCTGTAAAATCAGTTGATGATCCTCTAAAATGGAATGCAGATATTTCACTTTCAAATCTTCCTTCCAGAGTAAATAATTTTACTGTTTCAATAAAAGCAGGAACTTTGGAAAAAACAATAAAAGGTTCAATTATTGTTGTTCGTGAAAACAGTGATGTTGATGATTCTGAAGGAATTGTTGCATATTCAGAAGCTGATACAATCTTTAATGAAGCTGAAAACTTCTATGCTTTAAAAAATGGTTCACGATTCTTCTACTATGCAAATTTTGCTTCTCCAATTACTGCAAGTGTAAATGAACCTGGTGTAGAAATTGAAGTTGATGGAAAAAATATAATCTTGAAAGCTGTAAAAGACGGTTATTATAGAGATGTTGTTGTTACAGTAAAAGATGGTTTAGGAGATACTTATACATCAAAACCTTTGAACTTTCTTGCTGATTCTGCTGTTCCAGAAGTACATATTCAGACTCCTGAATTGCATCAGTGGCTTGGAAACAGCGTAAAAATTTCTGGTACTGCTACAGATGTAAATGGAATTACAGGAATTCAGTATTCTATTGATGGTGGTGAAAACTGGAATGATGCAAAAATAATTACTTCAGGGGCAGGTAATATAGGCGTAACATTCAATGAAACAGTAGATTTAAGTGCTTTTGAAGACGGACTTGTAAGAATTGATGTTAAAGTTACAGACAGAGCAGGTCAGGTATCTTATGATTACACTTCGGCATACAAAGATGTAACTCCACCTGAAGTAAAGGTTGTTGTTCCTCTTAGTGCAGATGTTGTAAATGGACAGAATTTAATTGTATTTAATGCAAAAGATACTGCTAAAGTTAATAAAGCTGAATATGTAGCTCCTCCTTCAGCAAAAGCAGGTTCTACAGAGATTCCATTAGCTTCTCTTGTAACTACTTTTGTAGGTACTGATTCAATGCCTATTGATGATTCAATGTCTTTTACTTTCACAGATGATGCTGGAAACAAAACTACAATTGAATCATGGGATTTTATTATTGATAATGAATCTGATAAACCTCGTTGTGAAATTCACGTTCCAGAAGAAATGCAGGTAATTACCCGTGACTTTACAATTTCTGGTGTTGTTTATGATGATGATGGGGATACAGAAATTTACTATAAGATTGATAACGGTTCATTCAAAAAACTTCCTCAGATGGGAACTAGTTTTGCAATTGATATTCCTTTATCAATGATGACTGATAATGAACATACAGTAACAGTTTATGCCGTTGATATTAATGGTGTAAAAGGTGATGAAACTACAAAAACATTCAGAATTTCTCTTGAAGAGCCAAAAGGTGCAGTTGAATTACCAAAGATTGAAACTTCAGTTCGTGAAATTGTAACAATTTCCGGTTGGGCAAGTGATAAAAACGGAATAAGTAAAGTTCAGATTTCTCTTGATAATGGTAACTCATTTAATGATGCAAATGGTACTGAAGAATGGTCATATACAGTTGATACTCGTGCTATTCCAGGTGGAACACAGGTTGTATTCTTAAAAGTTACAGATAATTACGGAATTCAGGGCTTATATTCAAGTTTAATAAACATTGATAACAATGCTCCTGTTTTGAATCTTGAGCTTCCATTAGATGATTCAATAACAACTGGATCTTTATTCTTCTCAGGAAACATTTATGACAATGTAGATGTTACAGATTTATATGTAACAATCAGAAATCTTGAAAAAACTTCAAAAGCTGATGTTCGCCCAATGAAGATTGATAGAATTATTGGTCAGACTTTGGATATTACAAATCTTGAAAATGGTTTCTATAACGTAGAACTTACAGGTAAAGATAAAGCTGGAAATGTTTCAAATGTAAGTAGAAATATTCATCTTGATAAATCTCTTCCTCCAGCAGATGTTAATATTCTCTATCCATTAAACGGTGAACATAAACAGGGTGTATTTACAATCTATGGTGAAGCAAAAGGTGAAAAAGCAATTTCTTATTTAAGACTTTATCTTGATGGAGAAATTGTTTCCGAAACAAATCTTACTTATAGTAACTTCTTCAAATTTGACTTAGGCCCAGATTTAATTACAGAAGGAGCTCACACTTATAAAGTTGATGCAGTATTTGCAGACGGTAAGTATGTTTCATCTGTTGAACAGGTAATTTTCTATAATCCTATTGGACCTTGGGTAACAATTGATAACTTTACTTACGGTGATTTTGCTACTGGTCGTCCTTACATAAAAGGCCGTGCCGGTTATTCTGTTGACCAGGATGAAGTTCTTTTTGCAAAAACAAAAGAAGCTACAGATGAATTTAAAGCTGCAGTAGCTGCTAAGAAAGTACAAAAAGTAGAGTTGAGTTTTGATAACGGAAAAACATTCACTGAAGTTTCAAAAGGTGAAAAATGGATGTACCGTATTGAAAATACTGATCTTGAAGAAGGTTATCACTTCTTACTTGTTCGAGCTTCTATGCAAAACGGTGAAAATGCAGTAACTCGTACAATTATTCAGATTGATAATACTTCTCCAACAGTTAAGTTAATTGCACCAAGTAATGGAGGCCGTTATAATCAGAAACTTCAGGTATCTGGTCTTTCTGGAGATGATGTAAAAATTGAAGATGTAACTGTAACTTTACGTCAGGGTGATAAAGCTTCTTATGAAGTTCCATCATTTATTCAGGGACTTTATTTAGACTTCCATTTATGGGGTGCAACATTATTTGATGTTGGTGCAGGTCTTACATTCTTTGATGACAACGTAAAACTTCAGGTACAATGGGGACAGTACACACAGGATCAGCGTAATGCAGTTTCTGCAATTCTTGGTAAGCCTCAGACAGAAATGCGCTATGGTGGAGACAGTGTTGTTGGTATGAAGATTCTTGCCAATGTAGCTTCTATTCCTTTCAGCTATTTCTTTGGACATGATTTTGACTGGCTTTCTGCAAGTGCAACAATTGGTGCTCAGTTCACTAGATTTAATAAAACTAACTCTGGTGAAGCACAGATTCTTTCAGCATTACTTGCTCAGCTGGAATTCCCTAAGGCTAAGTTTTCTTCTAACAAGATGTTCTCAACTTGGTCTTTATATACAGAAGGATCTCTGTGGTTTATTCCAACAGATGTTAAGGGTGCTGATATCGAAAATTTGATACCTCAGATTGCAATTGGTATACGTACTAACGTATTCTAGGATTAATGGGAGTTTTGCGTGAATAAGAAGATTAAAATAGGTATTCTTTTATTATTGTTTATATTTTCTGCTTCATCATTGTTCGCAATCGAAGAATATATAAGTGAAATTTATAAAGATCTGGATCAGGTTTTTATAGAAAAGTCTGAAAAAGAATTGGATTCAATTTTGCAGAAAAATCAGGGAGACAGATATTATTATCTGATTGAAAAATATGCAGAAAAGAAAATCCGATTACTTGTTATTCAAAATGAATATATTTTTGCCATGGCAGCAATTGAAGTTGTAATAGATAACAATCTTGATAATGAAAATGCTGTTGAAATGTATGCTGAAATTGCTGATTCTTATGAAAATCTGATAAAGAATATGAAGCAGCAGGAAGAGGTAAAAGCTGCAAAGGCAGCAAAACTTGAAGAAGAAAAACAAAAGGTAAAAGGTTCTGTTGATAAAAAATATGTTTCTTCAACTTCTACTGCTTCTGGAAAAGGTTATTACATTTCTGGAGTTGAAAACAGTCAGACAAATTATCAGTTTTCTGGCAATTTCGGATTGCTTGATTTTACAAACTTCCTGTATCCTTCAACAGGAAAAACAGGATTTAACTATGGTATTTGTTTAGATACAAACTATAAACACTATTCGGATAGAGTTATTTTTGGATTAGATGTTGGAGGTGATTTAAGCTTCCTTACATTAGGAAATGCTGCAACAGGTATTCCTATGTTGGCTCAATTTCAGTTAATTCCAGAATTTGCTTTCCCTGAATTTAGTGACAATCTGTTTTTACGAGTTGGTGCTTTAGGATCTTTCTCTGTTTCACTGGCAGAAGATACTTCACAAGTTACAAGGTTCATTTCACCTGTAATTGGAGCAGGACTTGAAAATGTAAAACTTGGTAAAACAAAACTTAATGCAGGAATTGATTACTATATGGGACATTTATTCTATTCCGATATTCTTGTTGCATTTGGTGGTAATGCATCTTTGTTTATACCAATTTCTAAAACAGAAAAGTTTCAGATGAATCTTGAATTGGGATTAAAAGAAAAAGCCTTTATCAGAACATCTGGAGTTGAAAACAGAGCAAGTATAATTCTTGCCATAGGAGCTGAAAATGTCAGATAAATTAAAAGTCATATTTACAGCAATTTTTATTTCTCTTTTTGCAATTAATATTTATGCGGCTTCAGCAGACTTGTCTGAAAAATATTTGACTAAAGCTACAGAAGCATTTGAACAGGATGATATTGATAATGCATATAAATACATAAATGCAGCATTAAAACTTCAGAAATCTGATGGTGTAAATGCACAGGTTACATATTTAGCTCAGACTATTTATTCAATAAAACTTGAAAGCATGCTTACAAAGTATGATGAACTGGTTTTTATTGATATTTCTGAAAACCTTAATTCGTATCCTGAAATTGCAAATGCAAGAATAAAAAAATTGATAAAGCAGGTTGAAGCCAGTCAGGAATCTAAAAAAGAGGTTTTAGAGCAGCAGCGTTTTAATCAGCAGAAACAGATGATGGAAATGCAGGCTGGGGCAATGGAAAAACAGGCTGAAGCTATGGAAAAAAATGCTGAAATTGCAAAACAGTCTGCAGAAATTGCCCGTCAATCAGCTGAAAATTCTGCAAAACAGACAGAAGTTTTAAGCAGTACAATGAAAGATATGAGCGATGCATTTAATAAAAATGCAGATGAAACAAAAAAATCTAGACAGCTTATTGCACTTTCCATTGTTGGTATTGCGCTTTTGGTTTTGATTATTGTTATAATGATTATCCTTTTAATCAGAAGAAGTATGAAAAACCAGCAGATGGCTCAGGAACAAGTTGCTCAGGCTTTCCGCTTTCTTGCAGAATCTCAGAATACTACAAACAAACTTATGCTTGGTGGAGTGACTGATATTTATGGTGCAAATCCAACTTTAAGAATTGCAGGTTCATCATCAACCTGGTCTGGTACAGCGGCTTTACCTTCTTTAGATTTTTCTCCGGAAGATGAAGATGAAATAAAAAAGCTGGCAGTTAAATGTGAAGAAATTGGAACTCAGATTGATCAGGTAACAGGACGAAAAAACAATTCTAAAAACGTAAGTGAAATTGTTTATAAGCTTTCTATGCAACTGGGTCTTTCTCAGGGAATGTCTTTATTAAATTTCTGTGCAGCAATGATTTACGATGCAGGTTTCTTAGGTCTTGATGAAGAGTTACTTAAAACTGAAGTTTTGAATGAAGAACAGAAAAAGGTCATGAAGGAACATGTAAAAATTGCTGAAAAATATCTGGATTTTGTTCCTAAAAAATACTGGAGTGTTTTTGAAGATGCTGCATTAAAGCATCATGAAAATATGGATGGAAGTGGATATCCACAGGGGTTAAAAGGTGAAGAAATTCCACAGATTGCCAGATTGATTCGAGTTGCAGAAACTTATGTTTCAATGTCTTCAAGAAGACAGTATCGTGAAACAATGGATAAAGAAACTGCTATAAATAAATTAAAGGAACAGCCAAATTTCTATGATTCAGAAGTTGTAGATGCGCTGGATCAGATAATCTAAGTTTATTTTATACCTATGTAAAAGGAAAAAATGCCATTGTGAGTATTATGATTCACAATGGCATTTTTTTTGCCTTCCTTCCCGCATTTTCATTTTAAAATCAACTTTGGTTTTCTTTCCAAATTCTGAATTCCTTTGTTTTGCAATTTGTCTAATCTCTTTTTGATTTTTTTCCGAAAATGTGATTATGAAACTTAGACTCATTTCAATATTGTTGATTTTAAATGTATTTACTTTAGGTGCGCAGACTGTAAAACCTTTATATCAGTTGCCAGATAAATCTAGTTTGATTGATAATTCTCAGGTTGATTCTTCAATTTTGTCTAATTTTTTAGTTGGCTCAGATGAAGGACTGTACAGAATTACTTCAAATAACAGTTCAATTCCTGTATGGACAGAAGCACGTGTAGACCAGATTATTACGGCAAGTCTTCCAGATTCTACTGGAGTAGATAAACCTTGTGTAATTATGCGTACATCCAAAGGAATTTATGTTTCTTTTGATTTAAAAACTTTTGAAAGCAGAAATGAAGGTTTAGCTTTTCTTACTGTAAAAAAATATGAAAACCATGTTACAACTTTGGAAAAACAGATACAGGAATTAAAGGATCTTTGTGTTAATCCTCTTAATAACAGCGAACTTGTAACTGCTACAAAAGACAATGTTTATTACAGCAGTAATGGTGGAATTACCTGGAAAAATCTTCGTTCTATGAGTTTGAATACACCTGGATTAAAGGCTGTGGGGATTGCCACTATAGAAGATGAAACTGTTGTTTTTATGAGTCATCCTATTTTTGGTCTTTCTTATATTTGCCCTAATAAACAGAAACCTGTATGGACTGATATTGAATCCGGTTTTGAAAAAATGAAGTCTCTTACCAGCACAGATGAAATTTCTGATATTTTGTCTGTAGTACGTACAAATGCTGGAGGTGATAAATACACTGAAGTATATATTTCCCAAATGTATATGCCTCGTATTTATAAATTAACATGGGAAAATAAAAACGGGCAGTTTTCCTTTGCCGGAAAGTTGATTTATTCAGGTACAGAACCTGCAGCTGCAATTGATGGTCTTACAACTATTGATGATGTACTTTTGTATACAACTCTTGAAGGTTTTGGTTCTATTGATATTAATCTGCTTATAAGTCCTGGAAGTCCAGCAAAATATTCAGAATGGCAGAAGGCTTTTGCTTCTACACCAGGAATGACAAATTCTGCGTGGATTCCACAATCAAGGAGTGGTTTTTCCAAGGGAATTCTTGTAAATGAATTGTGGATGTTGTTCCCTGGAACTGTAAATTCTCCTTATGCAGAGAAAGCAAATGGAAAGAAAAGTATTTATGCATCGGCTTATCAATGTAGTTTTCCTGATGGTGTAGAGAAATTCAAAAAAATTGTAAAAGACAGAGAAATGAACAGTATTGTAATTGATATGAAAGACGATTACGGATATCTTCGTTACATTTCAAATGATCCTCTTGTAAAGGAAAAAGGGGCAACTTCATCTTATGCAATTAAGGATTTAGAAGGTTTTATAAAGGAATTTAAACAGGAAAATATTTATCTTGTAGCTAGAATCGTAACATTTAAAGATCGTTCACTGACAAAATATGCCGGTGGAAAATATGCAGTATGGGACGGAAAAAATAACAAACCTTGGGTTGGAATAAAAGGTTATGAAGAAACAAAAGATGATGAAGGAAATGTAACAGGAAAAAACACTCTTTACTATGATGAAAACTGGGTTGATCCTTATTCAGAAGAAGTGTGGGAATATAATATAGCTGTTGCAAAGGAACTTATTAATCGTGGTTTTGATGAAATTCAGTTTGATTACATCCGCTTTCCAACAGACGGCTACAATTTACGAGATGCCCGTTACCGCTGGCAGAACAAAGGTATGGACAAGGAATCTGCGTTAATTTCATTCCTTTCCTATGCCAGAGAAAATATTAATGCTCCAATCGGAATTGATATTTATGGTGCAAATGGATGGTATCGTTGTGGAACTAGAACTGGTCAGGATGCTGAAATGCTTGCCCAGTATGTAGATGTAATTGGCCCAATGTTCTATCCAAGTCATTTTGAAGATTCGTTCCTGAATTATGAACCAAAAGCAGACAGAACTTACAGAATTTATTATTATGGTTCTTTCAGAAATACAATTTTATGTCGTAATCGTGCAATTATAAGACCCTGGATTCAGTGTTTCTACTTAGGATATGCACCATACGATAGACTTTTTTATGATTCTGATTATATTAAGAAAGAGTTCTTTGGTGTAAGAGATTCAATAGACAGAGGCTATATGTGCTGGAATAATTCAGGTGATTATTCTGTAACTCCACCAGATGTTTCAGCAACTGAAGTTTTTAATGGACAAGCCTATGAAGCTTCTGCAGAATTTAAGAAACCTGCAATTGGAACTGTAATTAAGCCTTTAGTTACAATAAATGCAGATATTTCTGTTTTAGACAGCATTCGTTTACAGTATGATGATCCTGCAAATAGAAGAGCTTATATTCCATTCCTGCAGATAACTCCACCAGGAGAACCTAAGAGGTAAAAATGACAATTGGACAGTACACTCCAGAAGAACCTATTTCTTCAATTGCAACAGCTTTAGCACCAGCTGCATTAGGAATTATCCGAGTTTCTGGTAAAAACTGTATTGAACTGGTAAGTAAGGTTTTTTCAAGACCAAAAGCCCTTTTAGCGGCAGAAGGAAATACCTTAGTTTATGGATGGATAGTAGAGAATTCAGGACTTAAAAATGAGGAGTGCAGAATTGACGAAGTGATGCTGGCTGTGTATCGTGCTCCAAAATCATTTACCGGTGAAGATATGGTAGAAATATTCTGCCATGGAGGACCTGCTGTTGTAACTGCTATTCAAAATCTAATGTTAAAATCAGGATTTCGTCAGGCTCTAAGAGGAGAATACACTTTCCGAGCTTATATAAATGGAAAAACAGACCTTACAAAAGCTGAAGCTGTAAAGGAGATAATTGATTCTCATACAGATGTATCTCGTTCCCATGCAGCTGGTCGTCTTGCAGGTTCTCTTTTTGATGAAATTGATTCAATAAAAAAGCTGATTATAGATACTCTTGCCGCAATTGAAGTTGAAATAGAATATCCTGAAGATGAAGAAACAATTGCAGATTCTTTTGATCGTGAAGATATTGAAAAGGCTATAGAAAGACTTCAAAGTCTTGTAGATTCCTGGAAAGGTGAAAAACTTTATCAGGATGGTGCCCGTGTAGTTCTGGCAGGAAAAACAAATGCGGGAAAATCTTCTTTGTTCAATGCAATTTTAAAAGAAGAACGTGCAATTGTAAGTGATATTGAAGGAACAACCCGTGACTGGCTGGAAAGTTGGGCAAGCATAAATGGAATTCCTGTACGAATTTTTGATACAGCTGGGCTTAGAGAGACTGATGATGTAATTGAAGCTCGTGGTGTGGAACTTACACATAATCTTGCTGAAGATGCAGATGTTGTCTTGTATCTGGTAGATAGTTCTGTTGGAATTACAGCAGATGATGAAAATTTTATAAAAGAATGTAAAATTCCTTTAATTTTAGTAATGAATAAGGCAGATAAGACAGGAGCGGAAAGCCTTCCCCTTGCATCGAGTTTTCGTAGAAAACTCGGTAAGTTCGCCTTTGGCGAACGACCTGCCCCTTCTAGCGGGGACAGTCCCCGCAACGCCCCTGATGAGAGAATAGAAACAATCTACATATCTGCAAAGAATGGTTCTGGTTTAAGTGAACTTTTTGCAGCAATAACAAAAGTTCTTACTGCAGGAATTTCTACAGACCGTGAACAGGCAGGTTTAGGTTCAGCCCGTCAGAAAGAAGCCGTAACAGAAGCTTTGGAATGTGTAAAACACGCCCTTATAAGTGCAGATGATAATTACACACTAGATGCAGTAGTACAAGACTTAGAAGATGCCTTAGATGCCCTTAGTGAAGTAACCGGTGACATAACTCCAGATGATGTTTTGAGCAGTATTTTTGAAAACTTTTGTGTCGGGAAATAGCGGGAAAAGGCACATTCCACTGGTAGTGAACTACCCGCTATTTCCCAATTTTGTAAACAAAATTGGTGGTGTGAACTTAGCAGGCTGCCGGTCAGAGCGGCCGGTGATTAATCGAAAAGCGTTAAAAAAAAATGCGATGCAGCAATTTTTTAGCTTTACTATTGAAACGGGAAAAGGCACATTCCACCGGTAGTGAACTACCCGCTATTTCCCAATTTTGTAAACAAAATTGGTGGTATGAACTTAGCAGGCGCCGGTCAGAGTGGCCGGTGATTAATCGAAAAGCGTTAAGAAAAATTGCGATGCAGCAATTTTTTAGCTTTACTATTGAAACGGGAAAAGATAGTTTATGAATTTTTTAAAAACACTTTTTGTAATTGCTTTGCCAATTATTCTTCAGAATTTTTTTTCTTCTTTTGTGAATATGCTTGATACCATTATGGTAGGGCAATTAGGTTCTATTGATATTGCTGCTGTTGGTCTTGCAAATCAGATTTTCTTTGTATTAAATATTGTTTTATTTGGGACTGTAAGCGGTGGTTCTATTTTTATGACTCAATTCTGGGGAAAAAAAGATATTCAGGGAATTCACCGTACAATGGGAATTACTCTAATAATGTCTTTTTTTGTTTCCCTTGTTTTTTTTAGTGTTGCTTTTTTTGCTCCTCGTTTTTGTCTTTCGCTTTACACAAAAGATTATGAGGTAATAAAACGAGGTGCTGAATATTTGCGATGTGTGGCTCCAAGTTATTTCTTTTTTGGAATAGGATTTGCTTTTGCTCATGCTGAACGAAGTATAGAGCGGGTAAAAATTCCTATGGTAGCAACAATTACCAGTGTTTTATTAAATGCTGTATTAAACTATTTTTTGATTTTTGGAATCAAAATTGGTGGAAATCAGATAATTCCTGCAATGGGGATTATTGGTGCGGCAATTGCTACAAATATTGCCCGATTTATAGAATTTTTGATTCTCATAATCATCCCTTATGCCCGCCATTATGAAATTGCGGCAAAATTCAGTCAGTATTTTAAAAGTCAGCCTGGTTTTTTAGCTAAATATGTAAGAATCTGTCTTCCTGTTTTAATAAATGAAAGTTTGTGGGGAATAGGTCAATCAATTCAGAATTCAATTTATGCCCACGCGGGGACAGACATCATTGCAGCATTTAATATTCAAAGTACAATATCAAATCTTATCTGGACTTTCTTTATTGGTTGTGGAAATGCATGTGCAATTATCATTGGTAAAAAGATAGGAGAAGGTATGTATGACGAAGCTAAAAAACTTGCAAAAAAAATTACCTTCTTTATGATTGGGTGTGCAACCTGTGTCGGAATTTTCTTATTTCCTCTTTCAATGTGTTTAATATACTTCTTTAAAGTTGAACCAGAAGTAATTCATATGGCTCAGGTATTTTTATGGATAGCAATCTGCTTATATCCACTATGGTCAATTGGTATGTCCATGGTAGTTGGAGTCTGTAGAAGCGGTGGTGATACAATTTTTGCCCTAATAATTGATGTAGGATTTATGTGGGTGGTTTCACTTCCTTTAGGATTCTGTGCAGTTTACTTCTGGCATCTGCCTTTCTGGGCAATCTACTTATGTGTTCATACTGAAGATTTTCTGAAGGCAACTTTTGGATTGATAAGGCTGTTCAGTGGAAAATGGCTAAAAAATGTAACTGAATAGAAGAAACCGGGTTATATTCAATAGTAAAAAAAAATGATAAAATAAAAAAAATTAACAAGTGAGGAAGGAACAAAACTTACCGAAAAACTCTAAAACTGCTGCAAGTTTTCGCAGTTTTTTAACGAGTTTATAATCTGCTTTATGAACGGAGGTAAGATAAAACTTAAACCGTTTCGGTTTAAGTTTTTGCTATAAGAGTAGGAGGAAATAAAAATACCAATAAACTCTAAAACTGCTCCAAGTATTCGCAGTTTTTTAACGAGTTTATAATCTGCTTTAGGAACGGAAGTAAGATAAAAATTAAACCGTTCTGCAAAGCATAACGGTTTAATTTTTTACGATAAGAGTAGGAGGAAAGAAACTTACCGGTAAATGCTAAAAAAGCTCCATGTTTTCGCTTTTTTTTACGCATTTACAAAATTGTTTTTTGAACGGAGGTAAGATAAAACTTAAACCGTTCCGGTTTAAGTTTTTGCTATAAGAGTATGTGTGGAATAGTTGGTTATGTTGGTAATAAACAGGCTTCTCAGGTTTTGATTGAGGGGCTTAAAAAGTTGGAATATCGCGGATATGATTCTGCTGGTATTGCTGTATTGAGTGGAGAAGATATTCTTGTCCGCAAATGTAAAGGTGCTTTAAAATTTCTTGAAGAAAAAATTGCAGATGAAACAATTAAAGGTTCTTTGGGAATTGGGCATACACGCTGGGCAACTCATGGTGAACCAAGTGATCTGAATTCTCATCCTCATTCCAATGCAGATGATTCAATTTCAATTGTTCATAATGGAATTATTGAAAATTATGCTGTGTTAAAAGCAAAACTTCAGGCTGAAGGTGTAGTTTTTAAATCGCAGACAGATACAGAAGTTGTTGTAAATATAATCAGCAAATATTATTCAGAAGAAAAAGATATTTTTAAGGCAGTTTTAAAAACTCTTCATATTCTGGAAGGCTCTTATGCCCTTGGTGTTATTTGTAAAGATTATCCAGACAGAGTAATCTGTGCACGTAAAGAAAGTCCTCTTGTAATTGGCCTTGGGAAAGGTGAGAACTTCATTGCATCTGATGTTCCTGCAATTCTTGCTCACACTCGTGATGTTTATTATCTTGGTGAAAAAGAACTTGCAGTATTGTATACAGATCACGTAGATTTATTCAATTTTGAAGGTGAAAAAATCATAAAAGAACCTAGTCATGTTGAATGGGATATGGATGCAGCTGAAAAAGGTGGATTTGAACACTTTATGATTAAAGAAATCCATGAACAGCCAAAAGGTCTTACAGATACAATGCGCCCAAGAATTGTGAAAGATGGTTCTGGTAAGCCAACTGATGTTTATTTTGAAGAAAATAAAATGGATGATTCATGGCGCAAAACAAAGCGAGTTGTAATTGTTGCCTGTGGTACAGCATATCACGCAGGTGTAGTTGCAAAATATGCCTTTGAAAAAATTGCCAGAATGAAGGTTGATGTAGATGTTGCATCAGAATTCCGTTATAGGGATCCAATTTTAGACAAGGATGATGTTTTCATAGTTGTAAGTCAGTCTGGAGAAACAGCAGATACACTTTCAGCACTTCGTCTTGCAAAATCTCAGGGATTAAAAGTTGTTGCTATAACAAACTGTGTAGGTTCAACTGTAAGTCGTGAAGCTGATGATGTAATTTACACACTGGCAGGTCCAGAAATTGCAGTAGCTTCTACAAAAGCATACACAACACAGGTTTTATGTTTGCTTCTTCTTGCAATAAAAGCAGGAAAGTTACGGGGAACATTAAGTGATGCTGATGCAACAAAACTTCTTGCAGAACTGGAAACTGTTCCTGAAAAAATTCAGGAAATTATTGACGGTAAAGAAATAATTCAAAAATTTGCTTCAAAACAGTTCAATAAAGAAAAGATTTTCTATATTGGCCGTCAGTTTGACTCAGCTACATCATTGGAAGCTGCCCTTAAATTAAAAGAAGTGTCTTATATGCATTCAGAAGCATTTGCTGCTGGTGAACTTAAACATGGTCCAATTGCACTTATAGATGAAAAAACTCTTGTAGTTGCAATTGCTTCAAAACCAGATTTATATGACAAAATCGGTTCAAACATGGTAGAAGTAAAAGCTCGTGGTTGTTCAGTTTTAGTTATTACTCAGGATGAAAAAGCTTTTGAAGGTAAAGCAGATGAAGTATTTAAAATTCCTGAATGTTCAGAAACAGTTGCAAGTTTACTTACAGTAATTCCAGCTCAATTGTTTGCTTATTATTGTGCTGTTTTAAAAGGTTTTGATCCTGATAAACCAAGAAACCTGGCAAAATCTGTTACTGTAGAGTAATTTGATTTATGTATTAAGGAAGAATGGACATAGACAAGTCAGAAGAAAAAGAATTAATCTTTCGCGCAAAAAAAGTCCTGATGACTTGTCTAGGAATGTCTGAAGAACAGGCTCATAAATTTATTCAACAGCAGGCAATGAATCTGCGTCGTACAAAATCAGAAATTGCTTTTGATGTTCTGGTTATGTACGAGCAGTAGTATTTATAAAAATAAAATTCAGCAAATTCTGGCTTTTTATGGGCCGTCTTTGACTTGAATGCCGTAGCCCAGAAGTATTACTCGTATTTCGTGTTATCTAGTGTAGTTTATTCCCAAAATAAGCGTATATCAACGGATATCTGGGTATTTGCTGAGGGGAGTTTTTTTGGTGAGTTGACCTTGCGGGTGACCTTGTTTACGCAAAGCAGGATTAATTTTCTTAAGCCTTTTATCGCTTTCGTTCATATTATTCTCCACCTATTTTAATACTTTTTGTTCATCAATATATTCAAACCAGAACAGAGGAAATGCATTTAATACAGAAACTTCATGATTTGAAGTTACATATTTTTCTATCTGTTTATTAAAAATTATTTGCTGATTAATTGTATCTTTATTATCAGGAATTGAATAATCATTTGTACAGATAAAATGTGCTTTTTTTATATTTAATTCTTTAAGAATAAGCCAATTTTGTCTTATCTTTTCGATTCTGCCTTCGTCTTCAGTGTTTTTGATTTCTCCAGATTTTTTCATATCAAAACATAGATACTTAAGATTCTGGTAGAATGATTCTTCGTTTACAATTTGTTTAAAACTTTTTTTACTCATCAAATCAAAAGTATAATTCTTGAAGTCTTCATCAGGTAATTCTTTTTTAAAGAAACGGTAAGATTCAATCATCGGATAATTTATATACAGCTTTATTCCGTTGCGCTCAGAATCAAGACTTTCATTTTCAAAATAGTTGAAGAGTTCCAGAATCTTTGCATTTTGCTGCTTTATCGTAAGTTTATTCTTTTCATCCTGTTTGTGGATATCATAATCAAAGAACATAAAGATTTCAGAAACTTCGTAAGAATATTTTATTCTGTCCAAATCTGATTTCACTTCTTTATGTTTTGTGGCTTCTTCTTTCAAAACATTTATAAGATTTACAGAGCCATCAAAAACGCCATATTCTTTAATTGTGTCACACAAAGAAAAAATATTGCTGCAGTAGTAATGAAGAATCTCTTCTTCATTCAGTTCAAAGTGGAAAATCTCTTTTAATGTTTTGTAGAGACGGGGTTCGTCATCCTTGCCTTCAAAGATAAAGAGAATCATTTTCCAAATGTGCCACCACGATAAAGTTTTTCAAGATTATGACCATAACGTAATTCTTTCAATGTTGCATTATGTGCATTTACAATCTTATCTTTCGAGCAAATATAGTAACAATCAGGACGAAGCAGATCATTTGTAAATACTGATGTATTATGAGTTGTAAGCAAAACTTGACAATTTGCAGCTCTCAATTTTTCAATTATAAAGTAAGATAGTTCAAAGTGATAGAATGCATCAAATTCGTCTATAAATATAAAATACGGACATTTTTTAGGGTCTGAAAGATCTTCAAGCCAATAATATAGCAATAAAAGTGAACTCATACCTGAAGAACAAGCTAGTTCAAATGCTATTTTATTATTATCACCATATTTTATTAATAATTGTTCAATGCCATTTATTACACGATGGTCTAATTCATCTTCAAAACCTGCTTCTCTGAAAAAGGTCTGTAAATCGTTGAAATGACCAGATTTAACAATTTTACCAATTAAAGATTGTCCTGAAACAGGAGTGTAACCTATAAATTCTCTTGTTTCCAAAGACCAAAATAAAAGCATTTTACTTACAAAATCATAAAACTCACTAAAAATTTCATTTTTTTCATCTTCTGCCAAAAGAACATTTGATTTCACAAAACGAAGGGCAGAGAAATTTAACTGTTTTAGTGAAATATTTGTATTTTCTGCCCCTTTGAAACCAATAAAAATTGCATCTCTATCTTTTGTTCTGTCATATTCAATTAAAGTCTTTCCTTCAATAGTAAATTTTTCTGCAATTATTTGTTTAGAATCTATTTTTTTATAAGAATAGGAAACTTCTTTCTCATGAAAACTAAATTTGTAATCAAATACGACAAACGGCTCAGAGGAAAGCCTATTTTTAAAATTTAAATAATTCTGCGGATTTACATAATTATCTGTCAGTGTTGCAACAATATCAAACAATGCCAGACCAAGAGATGATTTACCGCTTGCATTTTTACCGTACATTATAGCTGTTTTTACTATTCCATCTTTTACAGCTTCTGTATTGAATGAATAATTACCCGTTGAAGAGAAATCAATTGTTACAGGTTTATTAAACGCTCTAAAATTGCTTACGGTAAATGATTTTAGCATAATACACCTCACTAAAATTATACTAAATTATCGGTATAATATATAAATATAAACAGTCTTTCCGTAAAAAAATTACGGCAATTGTAACATTTTAAAGACAACAATTCAATTACTCTTCATCCAGATAATCAAAATCCCCAGAACAACCAAAAGTAATGCTGTCTATTTTCCTTTACTGGCCCCTTACCAAACCTTGATTAAATTATAAAGGAATGCATTTTTATATAATTTTGTTTTACCAATCTTTTCTTCTACCAGAATTCCAGCTTTCGCAAGTTCATGCAAATATTTACTGGATGTATTTCACGAAATTGAAAGCTTTTCAAAAAGGTATTCATTTTTGTGTAAAAATCAGAAAACAGATGTTCTACCAGTTCCTGTGAATAGATTTTTGGACAACGTTCTTTAATTATTGCACTAGCGTTATTCATAGTTTCTATAAATGAATTACTGCCATTTTTAAGATAGGATCTGTATCTTCGTCTTCAGGCATGTTTATGTATTTTCCAAGATTTGTCAGATAATCACTGATTTCTTCATAATTCTGAGGTGGTGTATGCAAAACTTGGCCTGGCGATAATTCAAAACTTCTTTTGATGCAGGATTAGTTTGTGCATAACTCATTTCCTTAAAAATTTCATCAAAGGTTGTAACGATATTTTCAATTTCAGAAGATTCCTTTCTTTGATAATTTCTGCCGGTTCACGAAGGACTTTTTCTTCTTTTTTTGTTTGGATTTTCCAAGGTTGCGGTCCAGGCTCACCTGATAGTACCAAATTTTTTTGATTGGCTTTCCTTTTTTCAAAAAAGAGGACTACAGTTTTAACTCCAACCCCCTGTGAATACTCCGCCTGGCAGTCAAGGATTGTGTGAAGGTTACATTCTTCCAGAAGCTGCTTACGGAGGGCAAC
>JALEPQ010000178.1 GCA_022768685.1 Spirochaetia bacterium | reverse complement strand
GTTCAATAGTTTCTATACCACAAAAAGCGTGTAGCGCATTATTGCGCGGTTTTGAATCACGCAACCGTGACTGGGAGCCAAAAAATCGGATTTTTGTTTATAATGCGTTTGCCCTGGATGAATAAAGAAGTGTAGATTTTTTTAGACAAGTAAGAAATAAGATAAAATTAATTGTATAGTGTATTATATTTTATACAATTTAGAGTTGTGTATAGTAGTTGTTTAAAATTTTATACATTTTACCTAATTTTTCCACTGTATAGTGTATATTTTTGTATTCATTTTCTGATTCTTGTATAGTGTTTTTATCTGGATGAATCGTTTTTAATTTTTTATGGTATGATTTTCTAACTTCTTCGTGGCTCATTTCTGGTGTACATTCAAGATATCTGAATGCTTCCTGTATTGATTCCGGTAATTTTTCCATTTTTACAGATATTTGATCCTTATCTTGTATTTTACAATTATCTTTTGTTTTAGTGGATTGAGGAATTTTACCTGTTTCAAGTACATTGTTAAGCATTTCACCAAGTTTATCATACATATTGTCCATAGCAGTTTTCCTAAAAAAATAAAGGCTCCGATTTTTATTTCGGAGCCAGATACACACACTTTAGTAAATTTTAGTACAATTTGAATTTTTCAAAATCAGCCTTTAATGTAAGTACAGTCTTTATATTTTCTTTTGCATGTTTTTCTGTATCAGAAATACTGTCATAAACTGTATTAACATCATTTTTTATTTCATCCATACGGTCATTAATTTGATGAGTAATACTTATAAGATTTTTCATTTCTGCAGAAATCTGTTCACCACCGCTCATCATTTCTTCTGAACCTTCTTTTACTATTGTTGTTGAAGAATTGATGGATCTGATTCCTTCCAGAACCTGCTGGTTGCCTTCTGTCTGTTCTGTCATTGCATTTGAAATAACAGATTCCTGTTGTTTTACTTCCTGTGCAAGGTCATAAATTACATCAAACTGTGACTGAACTTCTTTTGTGTTTGCAGAAACGTGAGTAATGGATTCAGAAAGAATATTAAGGCTTTCTGCAATATTTTTAGCCTGTTTTGAACACTGTTCTGCCAGGTTTCTGATTTCATTTGCAACAACAGCAAAACCTTTTCCAGCTTCACCTGCATGTGCTGATTCAATTGCTGCATTCATAGCAAGAAGATTTGTTCTTGATGCAATACCTTCAATGATGTTACTTGCCTGAATAAGCATAGAAGATTGTTTGATAACTTCTTCAGAAGTTTCTGCTGCAACCAGAACTTTTTTACGGCCAACTTCAGAAGCATCTGTAAGTTTATTAACTGAAATTGTATTTTTTTCAAGAATGGCACTAACAGAATTGATGTTTGCTACCATCTGTTCAACAGCAGCTGTTGACTGTTCTACGCCGGCAGACTGACTTTCTACAGCAGCATACAAATCTCGGATTCTTTTTAGAATCTGTTCTGTGGCAGCACTGGCTTCTTCAACTCCAGCTGACTGGTTGTTCATGTCATTTTTAACTTCCTGAATTCTATTTGTTACATTATTAATTTTTGTATTAGATAGAGTAATATTTTCCTCAATTTTGTTTGTAACGTTCATTGTTCCATCAATTTCTGTGGAAAGTTCAATGAGAAGTTTTTTTGTGGCATGTTTTAATTCATTAAGATTCAATTGCATTAAACCAAATTCATTACGAGTTTCGATTCTTACATTTTCTACTGAGTAATTTTTTTCAGACAGTGCATCTACAAAAGATTTTGCTCTAGTTAGTTCTTTATTGATTGAATGAGTGTTCATGGCAATAAGTGTTGTTATACTACCGGCAAATAATATAATATTGATAATCATGGCATTAGTAATAATGTGATAATTTTTTGTAGCTGACAGACACATAATAAGACCTATGTTGCTTACTAAAAAGCCCACTATTGAAAAGAATACAGATTCTAATAAGCGTGAACGTACAGATGTTGTTCTATATATTCCGTAGTAAGGTATTTCATAAAGATTTTTTTCAATGCTTAAAATGTATCCTAAAATACCAATTGGAGTAATTTCTGCGGCCAGTCCACCATAAAGAAGAACAAAATTTAAATATGGTGAAATTTGGGAGATGTTTTCATAAGTGTATTCTTTTCGTAGTGCATTTGCTGCAATTCCCAATGCCAGAAATAGATGAACAAGAATTTCTGAAGCGATTACTATATTTTTTAAATTTTTGAGGAACTTATTTACCTGAATAGCAGTTTCAGGGGAATCGTCAAATTTACAAAGTACTCTGTTTAATAATAATAATAGAAATGCTGGAAATGCAAATTGGATTATGTATGCTAAAATTGTATATATACCAAAAAAGGCTATTTTTAATTCATGTGCATTTAAAATTTTTTCTATTTGTAATAAAGCACCAAAAATTATAGGAGGAAATAGAAAAACAAAATATAAAGCACCAATTGCTCCATAGGAAATAATAAATCTTTTGTTACTTGTTCTAGGCATGTAGTAAAACTCCTCATTTTAATCTTACTTTTATTGTAAAATAGTTTTTCTTAATGGCAAGAGAAATTTTTATTTAAAACAAACTAAAACTTTTTTGTAAAATAAAATTGTACAAAATAATAAAAAAAAAGACATCTGCCGATAATATAGCAGATGCCTTAAAAAAAACTAATAAATATTAGATAAAATGTTAGATTTCTGTACCTGAAGGAATTACAGCACCTTTACGAATAACAATAATACCGTCTGCGCTGTAGAATGAACCATGATCTCCATCTTCGTATTTGTTTCCGCTTACGTTGATTTTTACGTTATCACCAATTCTTGCGTTCTTATCGATGATACATTTTGAAATCTGGCAGTTTTTACCAATTCCTGTAAAAGGTTCACCTTTCTTTGCGTAGTTTTCTTTTTCACTTTCTGTATCATAATAGTCTGCACCCATCATGATAACGCCATCTAATACAGTTCCGTTCTCAATTATTGAACGAACACCGACTACTGATTTGTTAAGTGAAACATCTGTAATAATACATCCTTCAGAAGTTAGGCTTGAATTAATTGTAGCTTTATTAATCTTAGAAGGAGGAAGATTACGCATGTGTGTGTAAATTGGTTTTTCTCCACTGTAGATGTCAAATTCTGGGCATACATCAGTAAGTGCAATATTTGCATCATAGAAACTTTTAATAGTTCCAATATCTTCCCAATATCCGTCAAATACATAAGAACTGATTTTCTTTTTTCCAATAGCAAGAGGAAGGATTTCTTTACCAAAGTCAGTATATTTAGAATTATCACCGTTAAGGCATTCTTCCATAGTATCTGCATTGAAAATATAAATACCCATAGATGCAAGATATTCTTTTTCTGCAGGTAATGTACCACGAGCTTCTTCAGGAATTTTCCATGAACTGATGTCTAAATCAGCTTTTGGTTTTTCCATAAATTCTTTTACGCGATTTTCATTATCAATCTTCATGATACCAAAACCTGATGCGTCATGACGGTTTACTGCTGTTGTAGCAATTGTAATGTCTGAACCAGATTTGATGTGTGCATCCATGAATGCTTTTAAATCCATTTTGTAAAGCTGATCACCAGAAAGAATGATGTAATGAGTTGGTTTTTGAGTTTTAAAATGAATGAAATTTTTGCGAACAGCATCAGCAGTACCTTCGTACCATCCTGAATGTTCAAGAGTCTGTTCTGCTGCAAGAATTTCTACGAATCCACCTGAAAAACGGTCAAAATTGTAAGAATTTGTAATGTGTAAATGTAATGATGCAGAGTTAAACTGTGTTAAAAGATAAATCTTTTTATAACCAGAGTTAATACAGTTTGAAAGAGGGATATCTACAATACGGTATTTTCCACCAAAAGAAACTGCAGGTTTAGATCGTTCTTTTGTAAGAGGGTATAAACGAGTTCCTTTTCCTCCTCCTAAAATAATGGCCAATACTCTTGGCTCTTCATTTGCTTTCATATAGTACTCCTTTTTTGTTGCTTAAAATTATGCTTATTTATCAATAAAAATATTATAAGTCCAAAATATTTCATTTGCAAACTTTTAATATATTTTAATGTAAATTTTGTTTTAATTTTAAAATAAGTCGTATAGGTTCTAGAATTTGCTAAACCTGACTTTTAAAATCACGATAATAAATATAAGGGATGAAAATCCTGATGTAAACAAAAATTAAATTAAATTAAAAAGGAGAATTTATGATTCGTGGCTGGTATACTGGTGCTTCAGGAATGAATGCACAGCAGAATAGACTTGATGCTATATCTAATAATCTTGCAAATGTAGATACTGCAGGTTATAAACGTGATATTACAGTAAGTAAATCTTTTCCAGAGTTATTAATCAGAAGAACAAATGCTGATGGTGTAATCAATGTATCTGTAGGATCAGTTGATATGGCACCTGTTATTGGAAAATTAGGTCTTGGGGTTGAAACTAACGAAAACTACACAGATTTTACTCAAGGTTCATTTAAAATTACAAACGGTAAAGCTGATGCGGCATTAAATGGAAAAGGTTTTTATGTTATAGAAACTCCTAATGGAGAAAGATATACAAGAAACGGAAATTTTCTTGTTGGGAAAGAAGGAATTCTTGAAACAAAAGATGGTTATCCTGTTTTAGGTGAAAACGGATATATCAGAGTTACTGATGATAGATTCAATATTAATGAAGATGGAATGATTACAAGAGAAGATGATTCTTCTTTTGTGGATCGTTTTAAGATTGTCAGATTTGACAATGAAAGATACCTGAAAAAAATGGGTGAAAGTCTTTATTCAAGTAATGAAATTACAGGTCCTGCTCACATTGCAGAAGGTTCAGAACGTCCTGCATTTTTACAGGGATATTCAGAAACTAGCAATGTAAATGTAGTTAATGAAATGGTTCAGATGATTGAAGTAAATAGAGCTTATGAGGCAAATCAGAAAACAATCACATCTGAAGATTCAATGATGAGTACACTTTGGCAGAAAGTTGCAGTGCTCAAGTAATTTTTTAATCTGAAGTAAGGACAGAAAAATATGGTAAGAAGTTTATGGACCGCTGCTACAGGAATGAACGGTCAGCAGTCAAATATAGATGCAATTTCAAATAATCTTTCAAATGTAAATACAACAGGTTACAAACAGCAGCGTGTTGAATTTGAAGATCTGGTTTATCAGAATGTAAAACTGGCTGGTACTCCAGCAACAGAAGATACTGTTACTCCAGTGGGAATTCAGCAGGGAACAGGTGTAAAAATTGGTGCAACACAGAGAATTATGAATCAAGGTTCATTGCAGAATACAGGTGTTGATACTGATGTTGCAATTGTTGGTGAAGGATTTTTTAGAGTTCAGCAGTATGACGGAAGTTATGCTTATACTCGTGATGGTAGTTTTAAAGTTGATTCTACAGGTCAGCTTGTTACAAATAATGGTTTAAGAGTAATGCCAGAAATCATCCTTCCAGAAGGTTTTGATGTTTCAACTTTAACAGTTACTCAGTCTGGTGTGGTAAGTGTTAAAGTAAATGGTGGAAATGATCCAGTGGAAGTTGGCCAGATGGAACTGTATAGATTTCCTAATGCAGTAGGTCTTCATTCTCAGGGGGATAATTTATTTATTCAGACAAATGCCTCTGGAGAAGCTATTGCCGGAAGACCAGGATATGAAGGATTTGGTGATACTCGTCATAAATTTCTTGAAATGAGTAACGTAAGTGTTGTAAATGAAATGGTTTCCATGATTACTGCTCAACGTGC
>JALEPQ010000130.1 GCA_022768685.1 Spirochaetia bacterium | reverse complement strand
CATGCTTATGCGATTTGCATTAAAGACAGGAGGAGTTTCAGGTTCAGAATCAGGATATTCTGGTACGGTAGACAGTGATATAAATCTGATTAATAAATGGTTCTGGTCAAATGCCAGATTTTTATATTTTTCTGCAGGAGTAAGCGCCATTTTTGAAAATCTAGGCCACGTAAAAATTGGACCAGTATTAAATATTTACGTGCCTGTAGGAACATTTTTTTCCGGAGAAGCAATTCAAGGTATGATTGTTTCTACCGGATTAAAACTTTCTTTATGAATCTAAAAAGTCAGGATTAAAACTTTCTTTATAAATCTACACTATTTAAGGCATTTATTCTTTCTATTAAAGTTGGATGACTATAATTCCAAAATACATAGAGTTTTGGAGGATAGAGTTCACTTAAATTTTCACTGTTCAATTTTATTAAACCTGTGATTAAATTTTCCGAAGTTCCACATACCTTTGCGGAAAAGGCATCAGCAGCATATTCGTCTTTTCGCGAGAAAATATTTGCCACTGGTGAAATAATTTCAGAAATACTTTCATACAAAGTTAAGGCTAAAAATAATCCTATAAACTGAACCTGCCCTACATTTTCAACTGTAACAGAATTAAATCCAAATCCTGTATACAATGATGTAAACTGAGATAGTTTATAAAGTCCAAAAAGCAATACAAATTCTAAAGGAATAGTAAATATCAGCTTTTTTGCAATATGTTTTAATTTGAAGTGCCCCAATTCATGACCAAGAACTGCTTCAAGTTCATCTGCTGACATTTGATTAATTAAGGTATCAAATAATACAATTCGTTTTGATTTTCCAAAGCCTGTAAAATAAGCATTACTATGACCACTTCTTTTAGAAGCATCCATCTGAAAAAGTCCACCATTTTTAAAACCAGTTTTATCAAGCAATCCCATAATCTTGTCTTTTACTTCACCTTCTGGTAAAGGTTCAAATTTATTAAATAAAGGTGCAATAAACTTTGGATAAACAACCTGCATTATAAAAGTAAATGCAATTAAAAGTGCAGCCAGAATAAACCACCAGCTGTCAGGACACTTTACAAAAAAAACAGAAGCAACAATTGTAAGAAGACAACTTAAAATAAAAGACACAGCCAGATTTTTAAGTTGATCAGTAATCCACAGTTTTACAGTCATTTTACTGAATCCAAATCTTTTTTCCAGATTAAATTCTCTATACAACTCAAATGGAATTCCTAAAATTTCACCTGGAACAGATGCCACAATTGTAAAAAGAAGAAAACAAAAGAAACTGTTTCCAATAGATGAAGGAAAACCGGTCCATAAACAGATCAGATTAAAAACAAAAGGGTAAAATCCAAAAACTACAAGCGCAAGATTTAAAATCAAACTGCAGATTGACTTTGGAATCCAAGCAAAATATTTTGCATTTTCATATTTACAAATTTCTGCAAGCTTTTTTTCATCAAAAGTTTCCTTTGCCAGTGGAATTTCGGCAAGTTCGGAAGGCAGATTTCCTCCATTTTTTACACGAGCTTTATAATCAATAAACTCAAGAAACTGATTGATAGCAAAACTCAAAACAGAACCAATTAAAAAAATCAACACAAAGGGATTAGAAAAATTTATAGCTACATTCATACTATTAATATAATAAAAAAAAGGAGGTCTGTCCCCATTAAAAACAGGGGGCAAACGCATTATAAACAAAAATCCGATTTTTTGGCTCCCAGTCACGGTTGCGTAATTCAAAACCGCGCAATAATGCGCTACACGCTTTTTGTGGTATAGAAACTATTGAACTGCCGCTTCGCAGCAGCCACAAAAAGAGTGTTTTTGAACCACGCCCCGCTCCTTCGCACCAATATTACGGAAAAACATTTATAATGCGTTTGCCCTGGTAATATATTGACATAAAATAGATAAATGTATATATTATTGACAATACATTTTTAATTAATTTAATAAATGGATTCGGGGTTCTCGAGTCCATTTTTTTTACTTAAACTTTTTTTGGATAAAGGAACCAGAAGTCAAATATGGAATACACATCCTACAAAAACGTAAAATATTACGATCAATGTGCACCTTTAGTTGAAGGTTTAGGTTACAGACTGGTTGAACTTAAAGTAATTCCATCTTCATCTGTTACAAAAATTTCAGCAATGATTACACCTGTTGATGATAACGTAAATATGGGAGTTAATGATTGTGCAAAGGTTCATCGTGTGCTTTTACCACGTCTTGAGGCATTGCTTGGTACAGAAGATACTTCAATGGAATTAACAAGTCCTGGAATTGAACATAACATTAAAAATGCTGCTGAATTTGGTGTTTTTATTGGAAGAAGAGTCCGTGTCTGGGACAAGATTGTTACAGATTGGGTTGAAGGAAAGATTGTTTCTTCTGATGAAAAATCTGTTGTTTTGGAAAAAGAAGACGGTGAAAAAATCACTGAACTTTTTGAAAATATAGCAAAAGCAAAATTTATTTATAATAAAATCGAGGAGGCTTAAAATGTCAGAAATGGCAGAAGCTATCCGTCAGCTGATTCAGGAAAAAGGTTATTCAGAAGATTCAGTTAGACAGACTATTGAAAGAGCATTAAAAGCTGCTTACAAACGTACTTATGGTACAGATGAAAATGCAATTGTAAAATTTGCAGATGATATGTCAGATGTTGCAATTTATTCACGTAAGGTTGTAATTGACGGTGTTTATGATCCTGTAAAAGAAATTGAATTAGAAGAAGCTAAAGCTCTTGCCGGTGATGAAATTGAAGAAGGTGATGAACTTGATATTCTTGAGGATCCTAAATCATTTGATCGTTCTGCAGTTTCAACTGGAAAGCAGACAGCTCATCAGGGATTAAACGAAACTTTCAAAGATTCACTTTACAACGATTATAAAGATAAGATTGGTGAAATTATTATTGGTTATTACCAGCGTGAAAGAAACGGTAATATTTATGTAGATTTAGGAAATGCTGGACGTCTTGAAGGTGTTCTTCCTGTTAAATATCAGTCTAAACTTGAATTCTATGAAAAGAATGATCGTATTAAGGCTTTAATTGTTGATATTAAAAAGACAAGTTCAGGATTGCAGCTTGTTCTTTCAAGAAGTGATACAAAATTAGTTAGTCAGATTCTTGAAAAAGAAGTTCCTGAAATTTCTGATGGAACAGTAGAAATTCACAAGATTGTACGTGATGCAGGTTACAGAACAAAGATTGCTGTTTATTCAAAACGAGAAGAAGTTGATCCTGTGGGAGCTTGTGTTGGTCTTAAAGGAACTCGTATACAGAACGTTATTCGTGAATTGATGAATGAAAAAATTGATGTTCTTCGTTATGATGAAGACCCAACAGAATTTATTAAAAATGCACTTTCACCAGCGCAGGTTGAACGTGTTGTAATTATGGATGCAGATAAACGTCAGGCTCTTGCAATCGTAGAAGAAAGTCAGTTCTCTCTTGCTATTGGTCGTCAGGGACAGAACGTTCGTCTGGCAAATAAACTTTGTGACTGGAATATTGATGTAAAAACTGTAGAACAGGCTCAGGATATTGATTTCTCTACTGTTAATACAGTTCAGAATGCACGTAATCTCTTCTCAGATGAAGAAGTTTCTGAAGAAATTACAACAGTTGCAGAATTACCTGGAGTTGATGCTGAAATTGCTAAACTTCTTAAAGATAACGGTATTGATGAAATCCAGGATTTTGTTGATGCTTATGAAAACAATTCAATTAACATCGAAGGAGTTTCAAAAGAAGCTCTTGATGCTGTTAATGAATTAATCAATCAGAATGTCGAATTCGTTGAAGATGAAGCTTCTGATGATGAAAATACAGAAAAACCTGAAGCAGAAGAATCTGCAGAAGAAGAGTATTTCTGTCCAGAATGTGGTGCAAAAATTACTCTTGATATGACTCAGTGTCCAAATTGTGGTGTTGAGTTCGAATTTACAGAGGATGAGGAATAAGATATTTTATGGCTGAAGAATTAGAAAAAAAGCCCGCTATTGTAGTACACAAAAAACAGAATGAAAATGGAACTCAATCGGCAACATCAGATCAGAAGAAGAAAGTTGTTGTAGTTAAGAGAAAATCTGTACCAAATGCACCTTCTCCTGCTCCAGCTTCAGATACTCAGAAAAAAGTTGTTGTTAAAAAAGCTGAAAATACTAATTCTCAGCCAGAGACATCTGCTCCAAAACCAGCTGCACCTGCAGTTGAAAAAACTGAAAAATCTGAAAAAGCTGAAAATTCACAGAAAACAGATAACAGACCAAAGACTTTTGAATTAAATCCTTCTCGTCCAAATGTAAAAGCTGGAAATCTTTCTGACAGAGGAAGAAATAACAGAGGCGGATATAATAATCGTAATGGTCAAAATGGTAATGGAGGCCGTTCTTTTAATAGAGAAGGTGGCGGATTTAGTGGAGCTCAGGCTCGTCAGAGTTACCAGAACCGTGAAAGAGATAACAATAACCGTGGTGAAGGTGGAAACGGAAATTACCAGAATCGCAACGGACAGGGGGGATTCAACCGCAACGGACAGGGAGGCCGCCCGGGATTCAACAGAGGTCCTAACAATGGACAGGGTGGAAATCCTCGTTTTAATAATAATGGTCAAGGTGGATTTAACCGTGGTCCTCGTACTGGATTTGGTGGTGCTCCAGCTCCTCTTCCTGTTGATACAAGCAGAACACCAGGAAAGAAAGCTGCTTTTAAAGGTAAAAAACAGGTTTATAATCGTAAAGATGAAGAACAGTACGATGATAACTTATTCGGTCAAAAAAAGAAGGTAGAAACACAAGTTAATGTTGTTCCAAAAGAAATTGAAATTATGGAATCAGTTTCTGTTTCTGATTTGGCTCGAAAAATGAATCTTAAAGCCAGCGAAGTTATTGGTAAGTTAATGGGAATGGGTGTAATGGTTACTATTACCCAGTCTATTGACCGTGAAACTGCTGAACTTCTTGCTGCAGAATATGGTTGTGCTGTAAAAGTTGTTTCTTTATATGATGAAACAGTAATTGAAAGTGAAAAAGATGCTGAAGGACTGGTTTTACAGCCTCGTCCTCCTATTGTTACTGTAATGGGTCATGTTGACCATGGTAAAACAAAGACTCTTGATGCTATCCGTAATGCAAATGTTGCTGCAGGAGAAGCAGGTGGTATTACACAGTCTATTGGTGCTTATTCTGTAACAACACCAAAAGGTAAAATTACTTTCCTTGATACACCAGGTCATGAAGCATTTACAATGATGCGTGCTCGTGGTGCTCAGGTAACAGATATTGTAGTATTAGTTGTTGCTGCTGATGATGGTGTTATGCCACAGACATTGGAAGCTATTGCACATGCAAAAGATGCAAAAGTTCCTATTATTGTTGCAGTAAACAAAGTTGATAAACCAGAAGCAAATCCTGATCGTGTAAAAACTCAGCTTTCTGAATATGGTTTAGCTCCAGAAGAATGGGGTGGAGACACTCAGTATGTTCATATTTCTGCTTTGAAAAAACAGGGTATTGATGATCTTCTTGATGCTATTCTTTTACAGGCAGAAATGCTTGAATTAAAAGCAAATGATCAGTGTCGTGCTGAAGGTAAGATTCTTGAATCTCGTGTTGATCAGGGACGTGGTGTTGTTTCATCAGTTGTTGTACAGCGTGGTACTTTAAAACAGGGTGATCCATTCGTTGCCGGTATTTACGCTGGTCGTGTTCGTGCCATGTTTGATGACAGAGGACATAGAATTCAGGAAGCAGGACCTTCTACTCCAGTAGAAGTTCTTGGTATGGAAGAAATGCCAAATGCAGGTGATCCTTTCCAGGTTCCTGAATCTGAAAAAGAAGCTCGTGCAATTTCTGCTAAACGTCAGGAATTGAAGAGATTTGAAGCTGCTAAGGCAGTTAAGAAAACTACACTTGAATCACTTTATACTGATATTGCTAATAGTGAAGCTAAAGAACTTAAAGTTATTATTAAAGCTGACTTACAGGGATCTGCTGAAGCACTTAAAGCTTCATTGGAAAAGCTTTCTACTCGGGAAATCAGACTTTCAGTTATTCATTCAAGTGCTGGTGCTATTAATGAATCAGATGTTACATTGGCTGCAGCTGACTCAAATGCAATTATTATCGGTTTCAACGTTCGTCCTACTCCAAAAGCAAAATCTCTTGCAGATCAGGAACAGGTTGAAATTAGAAAATATAATATTATCTATAAGTGTGTTGAAGAAATTCAGGCTGCTATGGAAGGTATGTTACAGCCAGATACTAAAGAAGAAGTTATTGGTATGGTTGAAGTTCGCAATACATTCCGTGTACCAAAAGTTGGTGTTATTGCCGGATGTTCTGTTTCAGAAGGTATTGTTCGCCGTTCTAATAATATAAACTTAATTCGTGATGGAATTGTTATATTTAGCGGTAAAATTTCTTCTCTCAAACGTTTCAAAGATGATGTAAAAGAAGTTTCAACTGGATATGAATGTGGTATTGGTCTTGAAAACTGGCAGGATATTCAGGTTGGTGACCGCTTAGAAATCATTGAAATTGTTGAAGTTGCAAAGAAACTTGGTAAAACACTTGCAGAAGAAGAAGCTGAAATGGCTAAAAGAAATGTAACTGGAGCTGGTTCTGAAGGAGCTAATTAATGGGTCAGTATAGAATTCAGAGATTAAATGATCAGCTTCGTGATGAAATATCACAGTTAATTTTACGAGGTGACGTAAAGGATCCTCGTGTTACAACTTTTTTATCTGTAAATCGTGTGGAAGTTACCAGTGATTTAGGATATGCAAAAGTTTATGTTTCTTCTTTTGTTCCTGATGGTCAATTAAAACTAGGTGTTGCAGGTTTAAATTCTGCTGCCGGTTATATTCAGGGACAGATTGCAAAGAAATTAAGAATCAGACAGTTTCCTAAGTTAACATTTGTTGTTGATGAAGGAATGAAAGAAGGATTTAAAATGGTACAGATTTTAAATGATCTGGAAAAAGAATCCTCTGAAAATGAAAAAAAGTCTGAATAAAATACTCTATTTAGGAAAACTTGTAAGTCTATGGATAACTCAAAAGATGGAATTGTACTTTTAGCAAAACAACCTGGGCCTACAAGTTTTTCTTGTTTATTTGATGTAAAACATGCTTTAAATACTACAAAAGCAGGGCATACAGGAACATTAGATAGCTTTGCCCAAGGGCTTTTAGTTGTATGTACTGGTAGATTAACTCGTCTTGCCGGAAATATTATAGAATTAGATAAATCTTATGAAGCTATAATAAAATTTGGTGAAGAGACTGATACTCTTGAACCTCTTGGCAATGTAATCTTACAAAAAAAATTGCCTTCTTTAGAAAACTTAAAAAGTGCAGTTCAAAAATATACATGCACTTATAATCAGAAACCTCCTGTTTTTAGTTCTATTCATATTGATGGAAAGCGTGCCAGTGATTTGGTAAGACAAGGTTCTGAAATAGAAATGAAAAGCAGAGCTGTAACAGTTTATTCTGCAGAAATTATAGATGTAAAATTAAATTCAGATAATTTAGTAGAATATGCAAAAATTGCATTTTCTGTATCAAAAGGTACCTATATTCGTAGTCTGGCACGAGATATTGCCTATGCATGTGATTCTGCAGCTCATCTTGTTGGATTATATAGAACAAGAATTGGAAATTTTTATATTCAGGATGCAGCTGGCTATAGCAGGCTGGAAGAATTTACTTTTGAAAATGCACTAAAAAATGCTAATGCTTCTCTTTCTTTAAAAAATCAGGATAGTGAAGAAATTCAGAAAGAAATAATCTCAAAAAAACAGACTTTTACAAAAGAATCAGCAGTTTTATGCGGTTTTTACAATATGAATTTGTTGTCTGAAGAGTTTGCTGATAATTTTAGAAACGGAAGGCCTATAAAAAACAGATATTTTGATGTAGATTTATATAAAATACCTGTAGATACTATATGTTCTGTTTTTTACATGGAAGAATTTTGCGGATTGCTTTATAAAAATCATGAAGGAAGAATCAGTTATAAATTCGTTATAAACTAATGACTAATAATATGATTAAATTAAATAAAGTTTTAATATTGTTTTTTTCAACAACTTTACTTTTTTTGTCTTGTTCTCATAAAAAAGTGCATATTTCCAGTGATTTGAATACAAATACAATAAAAGATGTTTTTATTCAAAAAAATAATGAAATTATTTGGGTTGATGAACTGGAACCTGAAAAACTCAGTGAAAAATTTTCTTTTGATGAAAAATTTATTGCCAAAGAAGTTGAATGTTCTCCTTTAATGGTGATTACAGAAAATATTTCAGATAATAAGGTTTATCCATCTTTGGATGGTTTTACAAATCTTGATATTTCATCTATGAATTCCAGCTTAAAAAAGACAATCAATGATTTTTGTGAATCATTTCAGCATAAAAATATTTTTACAAATGTCAGTAAGTTTTTTTATTCAAAATTTTCTTTTAATGCTGTTTTATTTACAGAAGATTTTAAGCTTTCCTATGAAAAAAATGTAGGGAAATTTCCTTATAAAGCTGATTCTAATGATGAAAATATAAATTTATTTAATTCCTATTTACTGGGTAAACCTGAAATTTCTCTGGATTTTTATGAAATTCCTGTCAGATTTTATTGCCAAACTAAGTTTGTTGATTTAACATTAAAAATAAAGGATTCAGTTCCTTATGAAATATATGATATAAATATTATCGGGTGGGAAAATGAGTGAGAATGAAAAACTGACAGGTATTGAAAGAGATTTAGTTGTACAGTATTTGATTGATGGAAATGTACCTGTAACTTTAACTCCTTTTGATGCAAAAAATGATAATTCCCAAAAGGTTCATCCTTTAAATTCTCAAATTTTTCCGGTTGCAATAAAAGGCGAAGATTTCTCAATAAATCAAAATGAAATTTTAATTACTAATCCTTCCCCATCAACTATGTCTTTTATTAATAAAGATTTAAAAGTTGAGTTTTATTTTAATAGAGTGGGGTTATATTTTGTATCTACTCTCAAAAAGAATAAAAATGGACTTGTTCTTAATATTCCAGAAAAAATAGAACGTATTATTGATATTGTTGAAGATAAAACTTATGATTTTTCAGCTAAGTTGTATTTTACTTTTGAAGGAAAACAGGATTTATCTGTAAATTGTATTCCCTGGGAAAATACCCAGTTGTTTTCAAGACCTGTTTGGAAATCTATTCCACTTGAAAATCAAAAAAAAGCAAAAACTCTTCTTGAAAAATATGTAGAAGCAGCAAAAATTGAAAAAAATGCTGGTAATGGAATTCAACTGATTCCAATATGCAATTATTTGACTTATGATAATCAAATAAAAATGGAATCAATGGAAAATAGAAAAAATCCACTTTCTATTTTATATGTAGATCATGAACGAATTGTTTTTGGCTGTAAAGAATCTGATTTTAATTTTAAAACTGGAAATGAATATGGATTAAAATTAATTTTTTCTATAAAAAAAGGACCTATAATTTCCAGAGATATTTTCATTACTTTTGTGGTTAATAAAATATATAAAGATGAATGCTTTCCTGAAAAATTGTGTGCAGACTGCTGCTATACAACAATTCAGGAAGAAGATGTTCGATTTATTTTTGAAAAGGCTACAAGTAAATTATTTATCTAATTTGTTGTTTTTTTTGGGAGTTTTTTCTTTTGCATAACCGAAAATTAGTGCAAATTTGCTTAAATAGTCTATATTTTCGCAGATGATTTTTAAAATAACGGTTAGAGGAACAGCAAGAATCATTCCTACAAATCCCCATGCCCAGCCCCATAAAGAAAGACTTACTAAAATTACAAAAGGAGATAGTCCCAGTTCTTTTCCTTCTATACGAGGTTCAATAATATTTCCAAGGGTAAAATTGATTGCAACCATGTAAATAAAAATAAAAATTACTTTTCCTATGGAATCTGGATAAAACTGCACAAGAGCAAATAAGGTTGTGATTGCACATGAGAAAATAGATCCAAATGTAGGTATGAAATTCATCAAAAAAGCAAAAGTTGCCCAAATTATGGAAAAATCCATTCCAATAATTTTAGTTCCAGCAAATGCTAAAAATCCAGTTGCTAAGGAAATTATAAATTTGATGAAAACATAACGGCTAGTTTCATTGATAATTTTTGAAGACAATGTTGAAACATTAGTTTTATCTTGTTTATCAAAGGCTGTATGAAATCTATTTGACATACTTTTTATTTCAATCAATAAAAATCCAAATAAAATTAACACCAGGAAAATTGCTTTGCCAGCAGAAACTACACCAGATGAAAGAAAAATTGCTATTTTTTGAATGTATTCCCTGATTTGTAGATTTTGCCATAAATTCTGAAAAAGATTTTGTTCTTCATCTATAATAATAGAAAATCGATCTGCAAAAATTTTGAAGATTGTCATAAACTTATCTTCATATTTTGGAAATTCAGCAACAATTGTGGTAAGACTGGTTATGAGTAATGAAGAGAATACAAAAATAATAACAATTAAAAAAAGTAAAATGAATACACAGGATAATACCCATGGGATTTTAAATTTTTTTTCTAATCGTTCAGGTATATTTTTAAAAACAAAACCAAGAAGAATTGCAGAAATGGCAGGAAGCATTACAGATGAAAGGTTTTTACAGATAATAAAAAACAGTACTATAGCAAAAAAACTAAGAATGTATAATATCTTTTCTGAAATATCTCTCTGATCCATAATTTTCTCCTGGGTAAAAAAACTATGCACCTGAAAGTAAACTCAGGTGCATAAAATAAAATATTATGATTATTTTTTAGGTAAAATCTTATCAAAACCACAATAAGGAACAAGTACTTCTGGAATTGTAACTGAACCATCTGCATTCTGATAATTTTCAAGAATAGCAAGCATTGCACGACCAACAGCAATTGCTGTTCCGTTTAAAGTATGAACGTATTTATTCTTTCCATCATCATCTTTGTATTTAATATTCAAGCGGCGTGCCTGATAATCTGTACAGTTAGATGTTGAAGTAACTTCACCATATTCTCCGCCATTACGTCCTGGCATCCAGGCTTCAAGATCCCATTTTCTGTATGCAGGCGCACCTAAGTCTCCTGTACAAGTGTCAACAACATGGAAAGGAAGACCCAGACCTGTAAAGATTTCTTCTTCAATCAAGCGTAATTTTTCGTGAATTTCATCTGACTGTTCAGGAGTTGCATAAGCAAACATTTCAACTTTATCAAACTGATGAACACGATATAATCCTTTAGAGAACTGACCTGCCGCCCCTGCTTCCCGTCGGAAACAGTGTGAAAGTCCACCATAGAATAAAGGAAGCTTTTCTTTGTCAAGAATTTCATCTTTATGATATCCACCTAAAGTAATTTCAGCTGTAGCAACAAGACAAGTTCCTTCTTCTTCAATAGAATAAACATTTGATTCATTACCACGAGGATTAAATCCAATACCTTTAAGAATTTCTTCTTTAGCAACATCTGGAGTAATGAACATATTGAAGTTATGCTTTCTAAGAGTATTTAAAGCATACATAATTAAAGCCTGTTCAAGAAAAACAGCTTCATTTTTTAAGTAGTAGAATTTAGGACCAGAAACTTTAGTACCACGGTCAAAATCAAGAATATCCAGTGATTCACCAAGTGCAACATGATCTTTTGGTTCAAAATCAAATTTACGAGGTGTACCAACAACTTTTACTTCAAGATTTTCAGTATCAAGTTTTCCAACTGGACACTGTGGATGCACCATATTAGGAATCTGACGTGCAGCTTCTTCCAATGCTTCTTCCAATGCTTTTACTTCAGTTTCTACAGCAGAAACTTCTTCTTTTATGGCTTTTCCAGCTGCTATTAATTCCTGACGTTTGTCATTATCCAGCTTCTGTTTCATAGCAGCTGCGTTTTCATTACGTTTCTGCTGAAGGTTCTGAAGTTTTGTTACTAACTCAGTTCTTTTGTCGTAAAGTTCAACAACTTTGTCAGCATCAGCCTGCATGTTACGATTTAAAATATTCTGCTTAACAGCATCAAGATTATCTTTAATAAATTTATAATCCAGCATATCTATATTTTCTCCTATTGATGTTAATATTCAAGTGCGAAGGTAACTGTAACAGAAGAATTTACCGAAACATTACCTTCTTTAATTGGTGTCGAAGCAGTTTTTGCAAGACTATACATTTCTGTATTTCCAGAAGATACATAGTTTTCTGTAATTTCAAGCACTTCACCGATTTTACATCCACTGGCCCCTGCAAGTAAAGAAGCTGCATCCTGAGCATTCTGAATTGCTAAAGTTCTTGCCTGACGAAGAGCACTTGTTTTATCTGTAACCACATATTCAAATGAAGTTAATCCGTTAGCACCGTTTCTGACTGCAGCGTCAATAACTTTTGAATTAATTTCCTCATTTCTTATAATGACAGAAATTGTATTTGTAACAATATATCTGCTTGAAGCGTTATTTGGAGTTTCTGGAGTAATACTGTATTTAACAGTAGTTATATCAGAAAGATCAACTCCTGCTTCATTAATTGCGTTAATTACTCCAGTTGTAAGAAGTGCATTTCTTTCTGATGCATACGCAACTGTCTGACCTGCAGTTCTAACTAAAAAGTGCATTGTAAGCAGATCTGGCTGAACTGAAACACTTCCTGTTCCCGAGACTGTAATTTTCTTTACAGTTGCTGCCGGCTTATTAATAGTACATGAAACTAATGATAGTCCTAACAAAACGATTGTAAGTGGTGTAATAATTTTTTTCATAGTTTTTACCGTCCTTCTAGATAAAATCTTTTAAGATATATAATTCTTTTATTAGCCTTATCCCAATATTTACTGGCAGCATAATCCTTTGTTAATGTCTGATATGTTGACAATGCCTCAGTAATATTTTGTAATTCACCCGGAGATTCAAGAATTTGTGCCTTGTAATATAATGCTTCATCCCGATTTTTAGTTGATAATTCCAAAAACAAGTTTAACTTATTTAAGGAGTCGGAATATTTTTTATTATTGAATGAGTTTTTTGCTTCACTTAAAAGTTTAACAGTATCAATTTCTACAGATTCTACTTCATCATCTTCAGCTGAAACTTCAGAATCATCAGAAACTGGAGTTTTTATTTTAGTTTCAACATTTTTAGCAGATAAATCATCTGATTCTTTATTCTGGATGACGGCAGTCTGTTTTTCTGATATCTCAGTTTCCTCTACAGATTCCGATGATGTTTGTTCAACAGCAGATTGATTTTCAACTGAGGCTGAAGCTTTTTTAGGTTCACTTTTTTTCTTTAAAGGCATTTTAAAATCTGGTGCATTTACATGATTCTTGTTAGAACTTTTATCATTTAAAATACGTACTTCAAGATAATCGTCTATATATTCACCTGTTAAAGGATCATCCTTGTAAAAATGAAGAATTTTAGTACCGGATTTTAATGCCTGAAATTGAAAATTACTGTCAGTAGAACCTAATTTTCTACCTGAAACTAATGTAATATAATCTCTGTCATTATCAACAGTACCCATGAAAACCCAGCCTTTTCCAGGATATTTTACATCAAGGTATTCTAATTTTTTAAGAGTTACAGAGCGGGAAGGTGTAATAGGACTTGCATCTTCAAGAACATCAGAATCATCTTCATCAGAAATTTCTGCAACTTCTTCAGTTGATTCCCCGGTTATTTCAATAGTTTCCGTAATATCAGATTCTTCCTGTTCAGAAATATTCTCCTGTGAAATTACATTTTCAGTTTCATCAGATTCATTAACTTCTGGGAGTTCAACTATTGAAACATTGATATTTTCTTCTGAAAGAGTATCAATCATATTATTTATAACATCTTCAGGAATATTTTCATCTTTTATAACAGAAATATTGTATTCTGTTTTGTCCTCTGGGGTTTCAGGCTCTTCTATGCTTTCAGGAACTATTTCATCTTCAATTTGTTCAGGAACTGTTTCTTCTTCAATTTGTTCAGGAACTGGAATTTCTTCTATAAATAGAATTTCATCTTCTGGTTCTAAATCGATTATTTCTGGTTCATCAATTTCTTCTAATTCATCTTCTGAAAATTTATCTGTTTCAGAGGTTTCTTCAGTGGGAATCTGATTATTAGTATTTTCAGGTTCTTCAACTAAATTTTCAAGAGATTCTATATTTTCTGAGTCTATTTGTTCTGTGTGAATATCGTTACTTTCTTTTACAGCAGGTTTTGATGCACAAGAAAATAAAAATAAAGGTAAAAATAATATTAATACGTACAGCCAGTTTTTCATGGTGCTGCTCCTATTATTTCTTTTACAATTTTATCATTAGTTTTGGAAAGAGTTTCAATTTCCTTTATTCCGGGAACTGTAAACCACATGGTTGCCTCTTCCTCTGTCCATTTTTCCTGAGTTTGTCGAGAAAGATTGTAATCTTCAGGAATATCAGGACCATTTGGAATAATTAAATTTTCAGTAAGAATCAGTTCCTGTTTAATAACCCCATTATTATCATCTTTTTTTTCAATTGTACATAATAAAAGTATTATGCAAAGTAGAATTACACCTGTCAAAGCTGCAATGATTATTGCCACTTTTTTATTTTCGCTGACAAGTTCAACAATACGGTCTTTAAGAGAATTGATTTTTTCTAAAAAATTTTCACGAATTTCTGAAAAATCCATAAAATCTCAATTATTCCTTTTTCTCTTCGTTTTTAATTCGCCTTGGTGGTCGAGGAGGAAGGATAACACCTTCTTCATCCGGAACATCTTCATCTACGAATTCATCATGATCAAATTCGTAGTCAGGTTTTATATCCTGGTCTAATCTAAGTGCAATAATCTTACTTACACCTGATTCTTCCATTGTAATTCCCAGCATTGTAGATGCACCCATAACCGTTTTTTTATTGTGGGTAATTACAATATACTGACTTACACTGGCAAAACTTTCCAAAGCTGTTACAAAACTTGAAACGTTCTTATCATCAAGAGCCGCATCAATTTCGTCTAACAAACAGAATGGTGAAGGGCGGACCTGGTATGTAGCAAAGAGTAATGCTACAGCAGTCATTGTTTTTTCACCACCGGAAAGTAATGCAATGTTTTCAAGTTTTTTTCCAGGTGGCTGAGCATAAATATCAATACCACTTGTTAAAATATTTGTAGGGTCTGCAAGTTTTAATTCTGCACGACCACCATTAAACAGACGACGGAACATATTGTGGAAATTTTTCTTAATCTGATTATATGTTTCAAGGAACATTTCTGCAGATTTAGATTTGATTTCTTCAGCAACACGTTCAAGATTTTCAAGACTTTTCTTTGTGTCATCATAATTCAACTTCTGGCGCTCATAACGTTCTTTTACTTCAGAAAATTCTTCTGGAGCCATAAGATTTACTGTACCTAATTTCTTAAAGTCTTCTTTCAATTTTGAAAGCTGATCTCTAATTTCTGCTGCCGGAGTTGTAATTTTGTACATTCTTTCTTCAAATTCCATTAAATCACGGGAATGTGTATCCTGGAAATTCTGTTTAATATTACGAATGTCATTGTCTGCAGAGTTTAGTGAAAGAGAAAGTCGTTCAAACTGTTCCTGACAGCGGTTCTGTTCATCCTGTTTTTTCTGCAGTGCAGCATCTTTTCCGCTTACAAGTTTATTACACTTTGCAATTTCTTCATCCAAAGATGTAAGTTCTTTTGCCAGCTTTTGACCTCTATATTCAATTTCAGCAAGTTCATCCTGAACTTCATTGATCTGTTCATTGATTTCTTCATTATGATGTTCTTCTGTATAAAGTTCATCGTCAATGGTGCGCAGATTATTCTGTTCTGATGTAAGCTGACGTTCAAGAATAGAAGCCTGATTCCTGGCCGCATTAATCTGTTCATCCATTTGAATTTCGTTAATGCGCAGTTTATTTAAAGTTTCCCGATATTCATCAATCTTTTTTGTAAGTCCGGAATTTTCGGCATGAAGTTCTGAAATTTGATTTTTAATATCTTCAACTTTGTTAATATTTTCATGAATTTTAGAATCAATTGCACGTTTTTTTGTCATGATTCCTTCAGGACTTAAAAATTCAGTAATGAAAGCTGGAGATGCATTAATATATTTTGTAAGAGAACCTTCCAGTTCATTAAGTTGTGTCTGTGTTTCTGCAAAAGCTTCACTGGCTTCTTTTACAGTTTTATTTGCATCTTCTGCACTATGAGATGTTGATGCGTAATCTGCAAAAATATTCTTACGTCCATCAACATAAATTTTAAGTTTACTTAATGAAAGATCCAACTCTTCTTTTGCATTTTTCATTGCACTGTCACTGAAACCTGCATCTTTTAGTTTTTCATCAAGCATTGAAACAATATCTTCTGTAATTGAAGCAAGTTCATTTTGAAGAATTTTTCTTTCATTTTCCAAATCAGAAATCTGTAGTGTAAAATTATCTGCTTTTTTATCATTTTCAGTAATCTGACTTGAAGATTTTTCAATATTTGCCCTAAATGAGTTTATGTTTGTTCGTATATCTTCCAGTTGTTTATTTTTTTCATGCAAAGTTGCTTTTTGTTCATCAATTTCTTCCTGAATAGTGTCTATTCTTTCCTGGAGTGCATCTTTGCGTACTGTAAGAGTGTTGATTTTTTCACGGATTTCTGCGGAACGGGCATTGAACTGTTTTATCAAATCCATCTTACCATTTTTTTCTTTTTGAATTCCGATTAATTCTGCCTGTTTTGCATAAAGTTCTTCTTGCATGGATTTAACCTTATCCATGTTTTCAGACATTGTATTGTTGATTTCTTCAATTTCTTTTCGGACTCTATCACGTTTTTCTTGTACTGTTTTTAATTCTTCTTCATGACGTGCTTTGTCCTGCACAAAATTTTTTAAGCGAAGTAATGAAATATCAAGTTCGTGTTCAAAAATATCGTCTTTATATTTTCTGTATTTAATTGTCTGCTCAGATTGGATTTTTAATGTATCATACTGGCGTTTGATTTCATTCATTGCAATTTCAATCTGAGTCATATTCTGACGTGTTCTTTCAAGCTCTCGTTCAGCTTCTGCACATTCTGCTTTGGAACGGCTGATACCTGCTGCTTCTTCAAAAAGATAACGTCTGTCTTCTGGTTTGCTGGAAAGAATCTGGTCAATTTTACCTTGTTCCATTACAGAATAGGCCGCTTTACCTACACCAGTATCAAGGAACAGTCGTCTGATTTCTGTAGGACCAGCTGGTCTTTTATTAATAAAATATTCCTGATCTCCAGAGCGATATAAACGTCTTGTAATTGCAATTTCTTCTTCATCAAGAGGCAATAAGCCTTTGTCATTAGAAAGTGTAAGTGTAACTTCAGCTGTGTTTAAAGCAGGACGACGTTCTGTACCGTTAAAAATAACGTCTTCCATTTTTTCAGCGCGCAAGTTTTTTGATTTATTTTCTGCAAGAACCCACTTAATTGAATCTACAACATTACTTTTTCCACAACCATTTGGTCCAAGTAAAGCTGTAATTCCTTCTGCAAAATCAATGTGAGTTTTATCTGCAAATGATTTAAATCCGTAGATGTCTAGACTTTTTAAGAACACAGCAAGTTCCCCATTTTTATATATAAACTATTTTAGTTTTACTATTATAATGATTTATATAAAAATAGGGAATAAGTTGCACCACTTATTATAGGGCAAACGCATTATAAATGCTTTTCCGTAATGTTGGTGCGAAGGAGCGGGGCGTGGTTCAAAAACACTCTTTTTGTGGCTGCTGCGAAGCGGCAGTTCAATAGTTTCTATACCACAAAAAGCGTGTAGCGCATTATTGCG
>JALEPQ010000103.1 GCA_022768685.1 Spirochaetia bacterium | reverse complement strand
GTAAATGTTACCGCTGTAAAACAGTTGTAGAACCTTATTTGTCTGACCAGTGGTTCGTAAAAATGAAGCCAATGGCAGATAAAGCTCTTGCTGCATGGAAAGCTGGTGAAATTCAGTTCTTCCCACAGAAATGGGAAAATACATACGAACAGTGGCTGGTAAATATCCGCGACTGGTGTGTAAGCCGTCAGATCTGGTGGGGACACAGAATTCCTGCCTGGTATTGTGAATGTGGTGAAACAATTGTAAGCCGTACAGATCCAGATTGCTGTCCAAAATGTGGTTCTAAAAATCTTAAACAGGATCCTGATGTACTTGATACATGGTTCTCTTCCTGGTTGTGGCCATTTTCAACTCTTGGTTGGCCTGCAAAAACTGAAGATTTAGAAAAATTCTATCCAACAACAGCATTGGTAACTGCATACGATATCATCTTCTTCTGGGTTGCCCGTATGATTATGGCTGGTCTTGAATTTACAGGAAAAGCTCCATTCCACGATATTTACATCCATGGTCTTGTTCGCGACAAACAGGGACGTAAAATGTCTAAGTCCCTTGGAAATGGAATTGACCCTCTTGAAATTATTGACCAGTACGGTTCAGATGCTCTTAAGTTCACACTTGCCTTTATGTGTGCCCAGGGACAGGATATTCTTGTTGATAAAGATTCTTTCAAACTTGGTTCACGTTTCTGTAACAAAGTTTGGAATGCAAGCCGTTATCTTCTTGGTAATCTTGAAGGTCGTAATCTTGTTCCTGTAACAGATGCTGATTTAACTGAACTTGATAAGTGGATTTACAGCCGTTTGAACAATGCAGCAAAGACTGCACGTGAAGCTTTGGAATCTTATCGTTATAACGATGCTGCTTCAGCAATGATGGAATATTTCTGGAATGAATTCTGTGACTGGTATGTTGAAGCTACTAAGATTAACTTCAAAAATGGTGATGATAAAGAAAAAGATCGCCAGGCATCTGTTTTGATGAATATTCTTGAAGAATCTTTAAGACTACTTCATCCATACATTCCGTTTGTTACAGAAGAGATTTACCAGAAACTTCCTTTGGCAGAATTGGCTGCTAACCGTAAATCTGCTGGAAATCAGAAAGTTGCCTGTACAGTTGAGTATACTGGAATGCTTATTAATGCACCTTATCCAGAAGTTAGTGAAGCTCGTAATAATGCTGATGTTGATGCTCGTTTTGAAGTGCTTAAAGACTTAATCGGAAAAGTTCGTGCTGCTAAAGTAGACTGTGGTATTGATCCAGCTGTAAAAATTAATGTTGCCCTGAAAATTGAAAAGGGAAGTGAAGCAGAAGTTGCCAAAGAAAAAGTAGAAATGATTCAACTTTTAGGCGGTGTTGCAAAGGTTGACTTTGTGGAAGAAAAACCTGCTTCTTCAATCGGTACTGTAGGAAAAGGATTTGAAGCATTTGTTCTTGTTGATGAAAGCATTAATAAGGAACAGCTGCTTGCCAGATTCAAAAAGGCAATGGAAAAAGAACAGGGATATGCAAGAATGAGTGAAAATAAACTTAACGGAAATTTTGCTCAGCATGCTCCTGCCAATCTTGTTCAGGAAGAACGGGACAGACTTGCTGAAAGCCAGAAAAAAATTGCAACATATCAGAGCTATATTAATGAATTACAGTTTTAAATAAAGAATGCGGCCAGATAGTTTTTATCTGGTCCTTTTTTTTCAAAATTAATTTAATTTGTATAAAATTTTTAAATTTGTGATATACTGAGGCTCAAGAACTATGACAAAACAGAAGTACGAAATGAAAACTGAGCGTTCCAAAAATATGGACTCTCAGCAAATGCAAACATTAAGTGATATGCGTCTGGCTCCTTATATGCAGCTTGCAACAGGATTGATTGGTAAAGCCCGTCATGCCGGAGGAAATATGTTCCGACATCAAATGGATACTCTGGCTATATTAATTGATTATGGTTATATAGATTCAGTTTTGCTAAAGGCCTCTGTTGTTCATGATACAGTTGAAGATATACCAGATTTTGATCGAAATCAGATAATAAATGCTGATAATGAAGGTCAGGCTGTTCTTGATTTAGTTCTTGAAGTTACACGTCGGGAAGATGAAGATAAGCGTCAGTTTTTGAAGAGAATTCTTGATACTGGAAGTCAAAAGGCGAAAATTCTGAAATGTGCGGACCGTATTTCAAACATGATTTCTCTTGGATATGTGACAGATCCAAAATTTATTGAGCGTTATTGTGATGAAACTGAATTTTTCCTGCTTCCTATGTCTCTGGAAGTAGATTTTAATATGTATCAGGAATTGATTAATCTGATTATGACGCGCCGTCGCTATCTTGAAGATGGCGGGTATTTTGATACAAGAGAAAAATCTTCTACACCACCTTCTAAATAATTATTTATTCCCAGGTGCTTTTTTAAAAACCCAAATTGACTGGAAAATGTAGCCTAAGAAAAATAAAACAGACTGAATTAACGCATTTATGACGGTCTTTAAAAAACTGTTGTTTATATTCAGCAACTGGATAACGAATGGAACTGAAAATGTTGTGAGTGCCAGTTTTGGAATCGCAATGGCAAAATATTTAAGAACTTCAGAAAAACTCTTTCTATTTGATTTATATACAAAAATCTTATTCATGATAAAGCAGAAAATTGCAGCTAGTATGTAGCATAAAGCTGTAGCTATAGTATCTGCAAGTTTTTCATCCATAAGTGAATTAAAAAACCTAACTACAAAAAAAAATATTACATATTCAAGAAAAGTTCCTGTTACAGAAATTGAAGAAAATTTTAAAAAGTGAATTGCTTTTTGCTGCCATAACTTCATTAATTACTTTCCTCCTTTAAAAATCCGCGTTAGCGGCGAGCCAGGATGGCGAGTATCCAAGTTTATGAAATGCAGAGCACGAAATAAACTTGGTGATAAAAATTACACGGACGTAATTTTTATCACGCCTCCTTTACAGATTATTCCACCACCAATAATTACACCATCTTTATACAAAACTGCACTTTGACCTGGAGCTACAGCACGTTGAGGAGTTGAAAAAGAAATTTTGAAAGGTTGACCCTTGTAATTAAAATTATCGTCTTCAGAAGGTGTGTATGGTTCAATTACAGCCTCTACCGGTTTGCTTGCAAGTCTTATTTTTACCAGAGATTCTACTTTTGAATCAGGTGCAATTCCTGAAGGCCATACAAAATCATCTGCAATCAGGAAGTTTGAATTCAAATCTTCATTAGGTGCTAAGATTACAAGATTGTTTTTTTTATCAATAGAGTGAACATAAACAGGATAATTTACAGCAACTCCAAGACCTCTTCTCTGTCCCACTGTGTAATGTTCGATTCCCCGGTGACGGCCTAATATTTTTCCATCTAAATCTATTATATCACCTGGAATGCTTGGTTTATCGCTAAAGAGCATGTCGAAATATTCTGGTGCAATAAAATCCTGACTTTCCTTTCTGGCTGCTGCAGCTAATTTTGCTTTTTTTGCCAATTCAAAAACTTCTGTCTTTTTTAATTGAGCTAGAGGAAAACGTACTTTTTCTAAAATTTCCGAAGGAATTCTGTACAGGAAGTAAGTCTGATCTTTTGTGACATCAGTTGCTCCTGCTATCATGCAAGGCCGTTGATCAGTATTGAATACTCCTTCTTCAGGACGAACTATACGAGCATAGTGTCCTGTACAGAAATAATCAAATTTAATTCCAAGTTCTTCAACACCTTTTAAGAGTGCACCAAACTTTACTGTTGCATTACAACGGATACAAGGATTAGGAGTTCTTCCGCTTCTGTATTCATCCTTAAAATATTCAAGAACAAAATCCTTATATTGTTGTCTTACATCAATTACATGATATTCAATATTTTGCTGGGCACAGAATTCTTTACATTCCGCAATATTCTTGTCTTCCGATGGACTATAACAACTTGCTTTTAGATTAGTTAAGTCCACACCTTCAGGAATTTTCCCATCCCACAGGGACATAGTAACACCAATAACATGACATCCTCGTTCTTTCAGCAGAATGGTTGTTAAAGTTGAATCAACTCCACCACTCATTCCAACAATAACTGTATCACCGGCCTTTGGTAATTCCTGAGTAATATAATTCATAGAATCCTCATAAATTAAAAGTTGAAAGTAATAATATACTAATTTACTAGGTCAGTGAAGAGCGTAAGCAAGGTTAGGTGACAATGGGGACAGAGTAATGTGTAATGAATTACGATTACAGTGGGGACAGAGCAAACTGTAATGAATTATGGTTACAGTAGGGACAGAGTAAAGTGTAATGAGCATAGATTACAGTGGGGACAGAGTAAAGTGTAATGAATTACGATTACAGTGGGGACAGAGCAAAGTGTAATGAACATAGATTACAGTGGGGACAGAGTAAAGTGTAATGAATTACGATTACAGTGGGGACAGAGCAAAGTGTAATGAGCATAGATTACAGTGGGGACAGAGTAAACTGTAATGAACATAGATTACAGTGGGGACAGAGTAAACTGTAATAAAATGAAAATACTTATAGAAATAAGATAAAATCAAACTAACTATCTGATGCGCTGTAAGTTATACTTAATTGGATGAAAATAGGTTTACAAAATTCCAGATATGATGATCTTTCTCTTTTTCAGGAATTAACTTTTGCTAAAATTAATAAAGCAGATTTTTTTGATATTTTTTTTGATGGTTTTATGCCTTCTGATATCACTCCAGAAGAATTTGCCTTGATAAAGGAAATGAAAAAAGAAGGTTTTACTTTTACAGTTCACCTTCCAATTGCTGTTGATGAATGTTCTGAAAAAGATCTTCTTAGTTTGGCTGACTTTGCTGCTGTAATTAATCCTGAAACTGTTACTGTGCATTTTGATAAGTTGACCTGGAATTTACTTGAAAAACTTATATCTCTTTTTTCTGCGGAGACAAAGCTTTGTATTGAAAACACAATTCCAGATAATAATTCCCACTATAATTTATGTTATCTGGAGTTTATGAAAAAGGCTGTTGAAAAATATTATATTTTTTCTACATTTGACACGGGACATTGTAATGTGAATCAAACTATATTGTATAAATCTTCTTCCGGAAATATTGCTTTGTTTGCAGAAATGCTTCTGAAAAATGGAATAAAAATAGCAACTGTGCATAATCATGATAATGCAGGATCTTCAGATGCTCATGGTTATATTGGTTCCGGAAATATAAATTTTAATTCCTTTTATAAATTACTTAGTGAATATAATCAAACACCAATGCTGGTAATTGAGCATTGGAATAATAATATTAAATCTCTGGAAAATCTGAAAAAGATTTTGAATGTCTTTAATTAAGCAGATTTTTGAAGTGTCCTAACATTTCAGGTGGTGTGTATTAAATTAGAATCACAGAATTATGGAGTTAATAAAAAAAAGCATCCCATTACTGAGATGCTTTTAGCGGCTCCTGCTGGGCTTGAACCAGCGACACACGGATTAACAGTCCGTTGCTCTACCGACTGAGCTAAGGAACCTTGTTCTGCTGAACGAGTATTAATATATATTATTATAAAATTTATGTCAACACAGTAAAATGATTTTTTTTAAAATTTTTAATTTTTTTTTACGGACAAAAATACGGAAATTTTGTAATTGTACTTACATTATCTCCGTATTTTTAATAAAAAGATTTCTAATTTTTTGCATCAGTTGAATAAAGTCTTAATTCTGGATTTTGAGGGAAATATTTCAGTATTTCTATAAAATCTTCTGCAGATGCATTCTGAATATAATTATATTCTTCCAGGTATAATTGTGGTTTGCTTTCATATTCATAGCCTTTTTGTAAAAGCAGGGCTGTTCCTGCAGTAGAAGTTGTTTCTGCCATTTGAGTTAAAATCCAGTAGTTTTTAATTTTTTCACATACTTCCTTTGAAGAAGATATTTTACCCAGATTCTTCTGTATCTTCTGAATGGTTCGCTTGTAGGCGGCATCAACTTCTTTTGTATGGGAAACATTTTCAATTATCACACAACCGCAGTTCATTTTTGAAGGTGGCAGCTGTATTCGAACTTTTGTTTTTTCAAGCCTGCCCACAGAATCTAATTCTTCTTGAAGGGCTTTTTCCAGATAATTTAGCATTCCGTTGAATAATGCAGATTCTTTTGTGTTTTGTTCTGGAGAATGAACTGCATATATTACAGGATCAAGAAATTCTGTTGTTGGTATTAGAACTGCAGGCTGAGGTCCGGCTTTTTCTTTAGGAATATCAGTTAAAAAGGTATGAACGATTTTTATTGGCACTACAGAATTTTTTGGAAAAGAAATTTCTTTTTGAGGTGCATTTAGTTTGACATTGTTTACAACCAGCTGGTCAAAATTTTTTTCTATAGTTTCAAATGTATCTTCATTCAGATTTCCAGTGACAATTATGGAATAACGGCCTGCATCAAGAAAATCCGGGTATGCCTCCAGAATGCTGGAATATGTGGTTTTTTGCAGAATATCTTTTTTAGTTTCAAAAATATTAACAAAATCTCCTGTAGTTCCGTAAAAAGTTCTGATAATACCTGAATACATCTGATTTATGGCACTGCCATTTTCAAGGCGCTTTTTATATTGGCGGGAAGAAACTGCTCTATCTGCCTGGGCAGGCATAATTTCATCGTAAATAAGGCTTTGTGTAATGGCATTGCATACTGCTTTGAAATCAGCTTTGTTACAGGTAATTAAAATTGAACTGGTATAAAGATTTGTTTGAGTTGAAATTTCTGGTAGTTCAAGAATCATACCTTTCTGCAAATCTTTTTCTATATGGTGCTGTATGACTGTACCCAGAAGACTGATCATTATCTCTTCAAAACCGTGATTGTCAGCTGAATTTAACTTTCCACCTTTTATGCTTAATAAAATTGAAATATCCGATGTAAGAGGATTGTTTTTAGTGGTTACTTTAATATGGTTTGATTCAATTTCTCTTGTTGTAATCTGATTTACATTTGTGAGATAGTATCCGTTGTCTGATGAATCGGAAAAGTCCTGAATGACAATATCGTCCTGAAATACTTCTTTCTGATTTTTGTAAAGCTGTTGTACATACCAGGATGAATTTTTTGAATTAATTTCAATATAACCGTTTGCTGAATATTCTTTTTTGTTTTTCTTATAATCTTCAGTATTAATAATTACAAAAATAAAAGGCTGTTCGGCTTTGAAAGAATTTAACAGCTGCTGATTGTTTTTTTTCTGGATTTTATTATATCTGCTGAGCATCAACCGGGTTGTAGTAGATTTTTCAAAAGAATCGTTTTCAAGATTTTCATCTGACTGAAAATATGGCTCGTATGCCCAGAAATCTGTGAGGTACTGGCATAGTTCACCTGGATTATTTGTTATTTTGTTCATTTCAAAGTTAATAAGGTTTTTCCCGGAAAGAATTTCTAGATCAGATGTTTTTTCAGGGATGGATAAAATCTGCTCTATAAAGCTGTTTGTCTGCTTTACGGATGTTGTCTTAATTTTTTTGTTTTCGGGAATCTGGAGCAGAGTTTGAATTATAAGACGGGAACAGTTTCTTTTGTGAGCAGAACTTACATTTATGTATTCATCACCTGGAATATTAAGTTCTTCAATTTCTAAGGCTGATTTTTTGAAAGAGGAATTATTGTTGTTCAATGCTGCTGCCAGAATATCGCATTCTTCCATATCAAGCATTGTGTACTGTACAACTACCTGAGTCATATCTTTTGAAAATTCGGGATTGTGAATTACAAATTTATGATTCTGATTTAATGGTAAAAGAGGTTTTTCAATTGGAATTGAATAAGAGGAATAATAGGTTCCAAAAGTTGCCTTTATAAGGGAAAGTGTCTTTTCAGAGTTTATGTTTCCCCAGATAAAAATAGCACTGTTTTGCGGTATATACCATCTTTTGCCAATTTCATCCAGCATTGTGCGGGCTGTCTTTGCTGTGTTTTTTTTAAATACAGGAGGATATATTCCCGAATCATTTTTCCATGGTGCATCTGAAAAAACTTTTGAATCAATTGCACTGTTTATCAGATATGACATATTATTGGATGCATCTGTTACTTCATTTTTTAATTTGTTCAGTTCTGCATTTATAAGTTCATCAGAACAGGTGAGTGCAAAAATTTTCTGTGATAAATCTGTTATGTTTCTGGAAAGTTGATTCTGGCTTGTAGTAAGAGAATAAACTGTGGAATCAGAGTTGCACAAGACAGAATCAAAATCTATTTGCGGAATGGATTTTTCCATAACTCTGGCATAAAGCTTAAAGAATCCTGTGTTATTTTTTGTCTGGGAAGAAAAACCTGCTTTTACGCAAAAATTTACATGAACAAGGGCATCTGAAGAATCTTCCAGAAGGAAAACTTTCATACCATTTTCAAGGGTGTATTCTTCGATCTGTTCTGCAGGGGTTGCAAAACTATTAAGTGTAAGAAATGTCAGTAGAAAAAGTACAGTTATAATTTTTTTCATAAGGAGATTATAACTTACATTAATAAGTTTATCATCAAAGAGGGTGTGAATAAACAGGGCAAACGCATTATTGCGCGGTTTTGAATCACGCAACCGTGACTGGGAGCCAAAAAATCGGATTTTTGTTTATAATGCGTTTGCCCTGGGTGAATAAAAACCACACTAAGAAAAAATGTATACCTTTATAAGAACGTAAATAAGTGTTAATATGGAAATTATGGTAAAAATAGAAGACTATAACTGCAATGAGGTAGAAGTTCCTTCTGAGTTTATTATTGGAAAACGACATCTTACTGCATCTGAAATACTGATTCTTGAAAAAAATCAAAATACAAATATTGATAAAAGCTGGAATAATTTTTATGTAGATGAAAAAGATTTTGATCCTGAACTGATTCAGATGAATGCTTTTTCTGGTTTTGTTGTAATTGGTTCATTAAGAAGAATTCAGCTTCATTATCACGATTTAATTCTTCCATGTGGTATTTATAAATCTCATTTAAGAAATGTGTGTCTGGGTGATGATTTTGCGGTTCATAATGTTGAATATTTTGAGAATTATAAAACTGGCAGCAGAGAAATCTTCTTTAATGTTCAGGAAATCAGTTGTACTAATCATTCAAAATTCGGAAACGGTATTTTAAAACAGGGAGAACCTGAAGATAAAAGAATGTGGATTGGTATTGGCAATGAAAATGATGGCCGCCGTGTTCTTGCTTTTGAGAATCTTATTCCTGCAGATGCTTATATCTGGTCCCATTATCGTGATGATAAACAGCTTCTGGAACGTTTTGTTCAGCTTACAGAATATGGTAACAGCGGAAAACTAGATACTATCGGTTTTATTGATGATGATTGTGTCATAAAAAATACTCATATTGTAAAAGATGTTAAGATAGGAAAGGGTGTCTATATAAAAGGTGCCTTAAAATTAAAAAATCTTACAATTCTTTCTACAGAAGAGGAACCTGCACAGATTGGTGAAGGAGTTGTTCTTGTAAATGGAATTCTAGGATATGGAAGCCGTGTTTTCTATTCTGCAATGGCAATCCGCTTTGTAATTGGCAGAAACTGTCAGGTAAAATACGGGGCCAGAGTTTTGAACTCAATTTTGGGTGATAATTCTACAATTTCATGCTGTGAAGTTTTAAATAATCTTATTTATCCATTTCACGAACAGCATCATAATTCCTCCTTCCTTATTGCAACTACAATTCAGGGGCAGTCAAATATTGCTGCTGGAGCCACTATTGGTAGTAATCATAACTCTCGCAGTCCTGATGGTGAAATTTTTGCAAAAAGAGGATTCTGGCCAGGTCTATGCTCAGATTTTAAACATAATTCAAGATTTGCATCTTTCTGTCTTGTTTCTAAGGGAAGTTATCAGTATGAACTTGATATTCCATATCCCTTTGCGTTAATTGCTCCTGGTTGTAATGGTTCTCAGTCAATTTCTATTATTCCTGCATGGTGGTACATGTATGATATGTTTGCCATTACAAGAAACAAAAATAAATTCTTAAAACGAGATAAAAGAATCAATAAAATTCAGCATATAGAAACAGATCCTCTGGCACCAGATACAATTGAAGAAGTTATGAATGCCCTTGAACGACTTATTGGGCTGACTGCAGAATATTTGAAAAAAATCGAAAATGAATATGTTGTGGATGAAACTACACCTGAAGGAGTTTTTCAGAGGTCAAAAGATTTTCTTCATCAGAATCCGGAAGCAGACTTTACGCTTGAAGATCCTTCCTGTCAGAAGAAATTTGGTGCTGTAATCCATAAGCCAGTTGCAGCCTATAAAATGTACAGAAAACTGGTAAAATATTTTGCAGCCAGTACTTTAATGGATTTTTGTAAGTCTCAGGGAGTAGAAACTCTTACAAAAGATCTTCTTGAGGAAATCAGAAAACTGCCATTGTTCAAAGAATGGGAAAATGTGGGCGGTCAGGTTATTCCGTCAGAAAAAATCAGAGAACTGCTTGAAAACATAAAAAAAGGAAATATAAAAAACTGGCAGCAGGTTCATAATTTTTATGATAAATGTGATGCTGAATATGAACAGTATAAGATCAGATATGCTTTATATCTTCTTGAAAGTTTATATTCGCGTCCTTTGGAACATTTTTCTGTGGATTTATTCCGAAATATTACAGATGATGTTACTGTATTTGCATTTGATATCTATAATGCAGCTCATAAATCCCGTGAAAAGGATTATGTGGATTATTATAGAACTATGATGTACAGAAATAAGCAGGAAATGGATAGTGTATTGGGTTCGCTTGAAAATAATGATTTCTTACGACAATTACAGGGAGATACAAAGGTTTTTGTAAATGAAATCAGCAAGGTTTTTAAGGGATTAGTTTAATATAGTTGCAGGGAAAAACGCATTATAAATGCTTTTCCGTAATGTTGGTGCGAAGGAGCGGGGCGTGGTTCAAAAACACTCTTTTTGTGGCTGCTGCGAAGCGGCAGTTCAATAGTTTCTATACCACAAAAAGCGGGTAGCGCAGTATTGCGCGGTTTTGAATCACGCAACCGTGACTGGGAGCCAAAAAATCGGATTTTTGTTTATAATGCGTTTGCCCTGTCAAAAGACCTCTTTCAACAAAGACAGGTAGTATTCCTTAAAATGATTTTTGAACTTCTGCAATATAAGTCTTTTTTTCTTCTGCACTTAAAAATGAAGCTTCAAAACTGTTTTCAATCAGCTTTTGAATTTCTTCCATAGTGAACTTTAAGTTTTTATAACAAATCCATAGTTCATCTAAAAGTGTAGTTTTAAAGAATACAGGATCATCTGTATTAACTGTTACAAGCATTCCTTTATCAAAAAATTGACGGATAGGATGGTCTTTTGCTTCCTTTACAATTTTCTTTGTAAATGTGTTTGATGTAATGCAGATTTCTACAGGAAGTTGAGTTTTTACTAATTCTTCCATTAATTTTTCATCTTGAATTGCTGTTACACCATGTCCAATTCTCTGGACATGCAAAAAGTTTATTGCATCCCAGATAGATTCTGGTCCTACATCTTCTCCAGCATGGGCTACTACTTTAAAACCATCTTTGATAGCCTGTTCATAAACTGGAGCAAAATCTTTTGCAGGACCTTTGCTTTCTGCTCCACCTAAACCAATTCCTATAATGTCCTCACAAGGAAATTGTTTTAACAGGTTGTAATTTTTCATTGCATTTTCACAACCAAATGTTCGTGAAACATCCATTAACAGTTTTACTGTAATACCTTTGTTTTCTTTTATTTCAGATATTTTCTCATGAAATACTTTTATCATTTCTTCATAAGAAAATCCCATTTTCAGGAAAGCTGATGGAGCAAAAAATACTTCAGAATATACAATATTGTTTTCAGCAAGATATTTTTCCAGTTCATCAAAAACCAGATAAAAATCTTCAACACTACTGAAAAGAGATTGTACTTTTAAGAAAGCTTGAATAAAACCGTTTAAATCTTCATAAGAAAAAAGAGCATCCTGTTCTTCCAATGGCATTTCAATTCCATTTTTGTTTTTATACAATTTTTTTATACCATTCATGGAAATAACGGCTTCAAGGTGGAGATGAAGTTCTGCTTTTGGAACAGCCTTTATAAATTTCTTAAATTCAGTTTTATTCATCATTTTTAGATCCCCATAAAAATATAGAAAATTCTATATCCTCTTCAATTTTCGGAATGAATTCTTTTTAACTTTAGAAAAAGTTACAGAATTTCCTTTAATTGTTTTACTATTGAAGCAAATTCATCACAGGCAGCCTGCACAGGTTCTGTACTTTCCATATTTACACCTGCTACTTTTAAACTTTCAATAGGATATCTGGATCCTCCAGATTTAAGGAATTTAAAGTAATCTTCTCTTTCTTTTTCTCCTCCATTTACAACTCTGTGTGCCAATGCAAGAGCCGCTGAAATTCCTGTTGCATATTTATAAACATAGAATGCAGTATAGAAATGAGGAATTCTCAATCCTTCCATATCAGAATTTTCTTCAAAGTGCATTTCTGGACCAAAATAAAGCTCCAGTAAATCTCTATATGTTTTTCTAAGATTTTCTGCTGTTAATGGAGTTCCGTTTTCTACCATTTCATGAGTTTTTAATTCAAATTCTGCAAACATTGTCTGACGGTGAAGTGTAGCCAGAATATCATCTGCTCTCATGGCAAGAAGATATTTTTTCATTTCATTATCTTTTGCTGTTTTTAAGAGATACTCAAAAACTAATTCTTCATTAAATGTAGATGCTACTTCAGCTTCAAAAATAGTGTATTCATAACACATAAATGGATTGTTTTGCACTGAATACCATGAATGCATTGAATGTCCGCCTTCATGAGCTAATGTAAATAAGTCTCTGATATTGTTTTCTTTGTAGTTTAAGAGAATATAAGGTTTTCCAATATAACATCCGCTGGAAAATGCGCCGCTTCTCTTTCCTACATTTTCGTATCTGTCTGTCCATCCATTTAAAATTCCATCACAGAAAGTATCTGTGTATTCTTTTCCTAATGGTGCAAGTGCATTTCTACAGATTTCTACAGCTTCTTCAAAAGTTGTGTGAGTTTCAACAGATTTTACTAAAGGCACGTAAACATCATAATGACGAAGTTCATCAACCCCTAAGGCCTTTTTTCTTATTGAATAATACTCATGCAGGGTAGGAAGATTTTTGTGAATACATTCAATCAGATTTGTATAGACAGAAACTGGAACTTTGTTTCCATATAGAGATGCTTCCAGAGACGAATTATATCCTCTGGCACGCATGGAAAAAACGTCCTGATTTACAGAACCTGCATACAAAGCTGCAATTGTGTTCTGATTTTCTTCAAATTTTTTGTAAAACTGTTTGTAAGCTGTTTCCCGAACTTTTCTGTCCTGACTGTGCATAAAAACAGAAAATGTTGATTGTGTAAGTTGTAAATCACTTCCATCTTCTAGTTTTACAGTTCCAAAAGTTTTATTAATATCTACATTTGTCAAAACACTGAAAACTGTGTCTGCTGTCTGAGCTGACTGACTTTGTAAAGAAAGAATTCTTTCTTCTTTTTCACTTAAAATGTATTTTTTAAAGTAAAGATTTTTTTCTATATATATTTTATAGTCTGCAAATTCTGGTTCTTCAATCCACTTACGAAGTACAGTTTCATCTATGGCTTGTAGTTCTGGATCAAAAAAACTGATTTCACTTTGTAAATCTGTATAAGCCATCATTGCCTTTCCGTATCGTTCTGTTGCTGAAGAATCATCTTCATCAGCTTCATGCTGTAAAGAAACATAATGATAAACTGTTTCAAGTTTCAGTTCTGCTGCTTCCAGTGCTTTTAGAGCAGAAAGAAGATTTTCTTTAGAAGTTCCTAATTTTCCTTTGTATTCTACAACTTTTTTAGTTAAGGCAGGAATTTCTTTCAAAGCATCTTCCCATTCATTTAAATCTTTAAAAATGGAAGAAAGATCCCATTTGTCTTTAGCAGGTACTTCATTTCGTTTTGGAATTGTATTTGACATTTATTAATCCTCTCTTATTATTTTAATATTAAAATAATATATTTTCTATTTTTTATTTTTTTACTTTTTTAAAATCAGCAAAATTTCCGTTTTTAAAAGTTTCAGTCGTATTTTGATGCATTTTTATATTCTGAATGAAAAACTGCAGATCTGCTGCATATTCAGATGCCAGATATTCAGAATCATAATTAAGATCTATCTTTTCAGATTTTCCAGTGTCCTGTGTTCTGGAAAGTGCGCCGTTAAAAATGATTAAATCACAGGCAAGTTTTATATATTTTTCCTGATGATTTTTTTGTAAGAGTTGTTTTACAAAGTCTATCTGAATATTTTCTATTTCTTTGTGATTTCTGCAGTTTATTTTTTTATTACCAAGATATTCTGCGAATAAAACAAAAAACTGACTGCCTCGAATTTTTGCAGCCTTACAGATTGAATTAAACCATGGAACAGCTCTACCATCGTTGTAGAAAATATTACATGCATTGGCAATTTTTTTTGCCTGGTTCAAATCTTGAGCTGAAAATTTATCTGTATGCAGAACATGATATGGAGGTTCACTTTCATAAGTAAGATGCAGTTCTTCAGCTCTGTCATAGAGGTCTGTCCCCGGAAGAACAGAAAGACAGAATATTTCAAGGTTGTTAGGATATAAAGAAAGGGCAAAATCAATACTTTCTTTGAAACTTTTGAAAGTATCTCCAGGAAGACCATAAATCAAGTCAAAGCCAAATATTGCACCTTCTTCGTTTAAAAATCCTATATTCTTTGCAAAGGTCTTTTTATTTGTAGGACGATTCAGAAGTTTTAAAACTTCCTCATTTGAACTTTGTAATCCAATCTGAATGGCACAGGGAATTTGTGTAAAAGCTTTTGCCAGTTGTTTATCAATGAATTCTGCACGGGCTTCAAAGTAATAAAAAGTATCAGGAGTTTTCTTTTTTAGAAGATTCAGTATTTTTAAAGCTCGTTCTTTATTTGCGTTATATGTAGGATCTAAAACGAAGACCTGTCCGATTTTTTTTCTGGCAAATAAATCCAGTTCTGCTTCAATTCTTTCCATTGGAAACAGGCGCACTGATTTTTCTCCCTTAGATTCATAACAATATGAACATTTGAAAGGACAACCTCTTGCCAGTTCCCAAAGTGCCCCGTCATAATCTGAAGGGTCTAGTGTACCGTCAAGATATGGAGAAGAATAAATCAATTCTTTTATACAGTTTTTATCTGAATTTTCTTTCTGTTTTGATTCTACAGGAGGCAGCATTAAAAGTTTACCAATCAACTCAGGAACTTTATTTTCACCTTCTCCAGGAATAATTCCGTCAAACGCCTTAAAAACTTCTGGATGAGCCGTTACTTCAGGACCGCCACAAAGAACCAGGGCTCCATTTTTTTTGAGAATTGCTGCAGTTTTTTCAAGAATTATTCTGTTCCACATGTAAATTGAAAAACAGCAGATAAATTTTTCCTGATTATCTTTTTTGTATTTAGAAATTTGTTCTGCTAAAAATTCTGCTGCACTGTCTGGTGAAGTATTTGCTTTAATAAAATCTTCATCTTCTACAGAAGTTGCATATAAGGAAACATCACAGAAATCTTTTGTTAAAGGATGATTTTTTACTGCTGAAGCACAGCATGCTGCTCCTAATGGTAATGCCTGAGGAGATTTTTCTACCAGAAGTGTTGTAAAAACTACAGAAATTTTTTTCATGGGCATAGTATAGCATTTTACAAAATACTAGTCAGATTATTTATTCAAGGAAAATATAATTTGTAAAATAAATACTGCGTATTTTTCCAAGAGAAAGTCTTTCATTAATAAGCGAAATCAGTTCTTTTGTGATTTTTTCTTCAGAACGTTCCAGTATTTCTTTTTTTGTCTTAGTTGAAAAATAATCTGAAAATATTTTTCTTATTTCTGTTCTTTTTTTTGAAAGTTCTTCATAAAAAACAGTATCTCCCTGTGGATAAGCCAGCCAGGGTGTTATTACAAATGCTACTCCATTATTTTCATTTTTTTCAGGTTTAGAAACAATTCTTATGGAAGAAAATTCAAAATATGAAACTTCATCTGTATTTACAGGGGCATTTAAATTTACTGCCTGCCCCTGATTTAAAAGTTTCTGCAGGGAGGTAAGTTCATCTTTATTTGTATTTCTGTTAGAAATTCCAGCAATTGTTCCAGAAATAAGAACAAACACCAGAAATCCTATTACAATATATAAAATTTGATTAAGCTTCATCTGTATCTACTTCATAAGGACTGATTAATGCCAATAATCGGCCTGTTGCTCTGGCTGTAATGTGAACTCCGTCATCAAGCCATTCTTCTGTCTGAATACAACCTGCTTTTCTAAGTTCATTAATCAAAACTGATTGAGTTACAGGAATAACATAATCTGCAATATCACCATAAAGTAATTCATAAATATTATCTTTTAATTCTACAAGCCCCATTTCTTCTTTTGCACTGACGCAGATAGCTTCAGGGAATTTATGACGCAATGTAGTTAAAAGTTCATCATTTTCTTTAGCTTTATCAACTTTATTTAGAAGAAGCAGTCTTGGATTATCTGCTGCTCCAATTTCCTCAAGTACAGCGCATACTGTTTTGTAATGAAATTCTGCATTTGGGTCTGAAGAATCAAGAACAATAAGAAGTAAATCTGCATAAGTAGCTTCTTCCAAAGTTGACTTAAATGCATCAATCAAATGGTGAGGAAGATTACTGATAAATCCAACTGTATCAGTAATTAAAACTCCAGCACTGTCATTCAGAGACATTTTTCTGGTAAGAGGATCCAGTGTGGCAAATAGTTTATTTTCAACAAAAGCTTCAGAACCGGTTAATGTGTTCAGTAATGAAGATTTACCGGCATTTGTGTATCCTACTAAAGCACATGAAGGAATTTTTCCCCGTTGTTTTCTCTGAACCTGGCGGTTTAATTCAACTTCAGCAAGTTCATGCTTTATAGAAGCAATTTTGTCTCGAATCTGACGCTGATCAAGTTCCAGCTGTGTTTCTCCCGAACCCTTTGTACCAAATGCTCCACCTCGCTGACGGGAATATTCTTTATTCATGTGAGAAAGACGAGGTAAAGAATACTGGAGTCTTGCAAGATCAACTTGAAGAACAGCTTCTTTTGTCTGAGCTCTCTGGGCAAAAATTCTTATGATAACTTCCTGTCTGTCAAAGCAGGAAAGATTTGTAAGTTCTTCCCAGTTTCTTTGTTTTCTTGGCTCAATATTAAAATCGAAAATAATACAATCTGCTTCAATCTGGTGCGCAAGTTCTGAAATTTCTTTTGCTTTTCCAGTTCCCATTCCATAAGCAGGATGAATTTCCATACGATTTAGAGTTAGCCTTTGGATAACATCCATACCTAAAGTTAAAACGAGACCCTTTAATTCCTGTAAATCATTGCCAGGTTCACCTACTAATAATGCACGTGGAACCTTATTGGCTTCTTTTTCTACTTCAACCATAAGTCAGATTATATCATGATTAACATAGAAAATAACAAAAAATCGAAAAGATAAGGTGTGTTTTTTAGCCAAATTTGCCGATAAATAAGGGATAAACTATGACTTCTGGCCAGAAGATAGCATTCAGTTTATTAACTACAGTTGTTTTATTTGCGGGTTTTATAGTTTGTGCCCATGGGGGAGTATTGGATAATCTGGAAACCAGATATTATTCCCAGACTGTAATAAGGCAAAAAACGGAACAGCTTGATTTAATAAGTGAAGGCTTAGACTCATACATTCAGAAAATTCTCAATCGCGTGGAACAAAATGAAGATTCCTACCTGAAATCTTCCAGTGTGGCAAGCTATATTGACCAAAATCCATCTGAATCTCAGATTGTGCAGCGTAAAAAGCAAACTGAACAGTTGTTTGTGGATCTTCCAGATTTAACCGGTATAAGAATTATTGATAAAAACGGTAAGAATGTTCACTATTCAACTTATGATGACACTGATCTGCTGAAAATTACAGGACTTACAAAAGTTTATAAATATTACTCTGACATAAAAAAAGATGGTGATGAACTGGATTTTTCTGTTATTGCAGTTCCTGAAAATGATAAAAAACATAAATTATTCATTGATGATGAAAAAAACAGACTTGTAATTTCTTTCCCATTTTATTGGTTCAATAATATTTATGCAGGTACTTTGGTTTGTTATTTCAATCTTGCAGATGTAGAAAAGTCTTTAGTAAATCAAAAAGTTATTGCATTTGGTGAAAGTATAGTGGCTTTTGGTCAGGAAAAAGCTGAAGGTGGATTTGTAATTGGTGTACCAGTTAAGAATGAAGCAGATTTTAAAAATCCTGTTCAGAAATCATGGAAAAATGGAGCTACAGTAGAACCAGAAAAGATTCTTTCATTGGACGATGGTCGTTTCTGGATGCTCATTACAAGTGGAAAATCTGACTTTTTGAAAGTAAGTGGAGTATACACAAGTGATGTTTTTCAACTTGCTGATGAAATTATATATTTAATTTATGGAAGTGTGGGAATTACATTATTTTTGATTGCTTTCCTTATTTTTAGTTTTGCGACACCAAAAGATGTAGCCATAAAGAGAAAGATAAAGCAGATTCAATACGGTATTTTAAAAGAATATATTGACAATAAAGAAAAAATTGAATGGTCCAAAGCTGTGAATCAGTTGAAAGGACGTCAGAAAGAACTTTCTGAAGAAATATTAAAAGATGCAGGTGTTCATTCAAAAAGAAAACGTAAGCAGATGGATGAATTTCTTGATAAAACCTGGGAAGAAATTTTTAATGCACTTGATTCAAGTTCTGAAAGTGCAAAAAAAGATTATAATTATGGATTTGTTCCTTCTCAAACTGTATCTGGAATATCATTAGATGAACTGCGCAGAGTTTTAAGGGAAGTATTAAAAGAAAATCAACCTGTAGTAAAGATTGTAAATCAGTCTGCAAAATCACTTCCTTTAGAAGAAGTTGAAGAAATAGAGGAAGTAGAATCTGCTGAGGAAATAGAAGATATTGCGGAAGTAGAATCTGTTGACGAAACTGAAGAGATAGAAGATGTAGAATCTGCTGATGATGTAGAAGAAATAGAAGATGTAGAACCTGCTGACGAAGCTGAAGAAATTGAAGATGTAGAATCAGCTGATGATGTAGAAGAAATTACCGAAGTAGAATCTGCTGAAGAACCTGATGTAATTGAGGAAATAGAATCAATTGACGAAGTAGAAGAGATAGAAGAAGTAGAATCTGTTGACGAAGTTGAAGAAATAGAAGAAGCAGAATCTGTTGATGATGTAGAAGAAATTGTCGAAGCAGAACCTGCTGAAAATGTTGAAGAAATAACTGAAATAGAATCATTAGACGAAGTTGAAGAAATTGAAACTGCAGAGTCTGTTGATGATGAAAAACCAATTGACTATGTTGAAAATGATGTAGAAGAATTTGATGTACTTGAAGAAATTGTTGTTGAAGAGTATGTTCCAGCTAAAAATAAATGGGAGCCTGATTTTTCTGCATTTATTCCACCTGAGCCAAGAGAGTATTCTTATGTTGAAAATAATGAAACTTTCATAGATAATACAAAATGCTTTGCGACTGTAGATAATCTATTTGCAGAAGTTTTGTCACTTGGAGATGCATATAT
>JALEPQ010000068.1 GCA_022768685.1 Spirochaetia bacterium | reverse complement strand
TGCTGCAGAATGTACACCTTCTGTTCTTGCTAAACTTTTTGAAGGAAAATCTTGTGCTGCTATAGAATCCATATTGAACAGGGCTGCCTTACTTGCGGGACAGGAAGGAAGAAGTGAATTTACGATGGAAGACGTAAAGAGGAATTTATTCATGATGCATAATTAGAAGACTTGCTTTCCGGGTTTAATGGGGAAAGTGGATTGTGATTACGCATTGCGAACAGCCCATTGTAATTACAAAGGGGACAGAGCAAAATGAAGATGGAATAATAAATTATTGTTATTTTTTTTGATTTTATGCTATTATATAACATAGTGTTATTTATTTGAAGGAGACTCTCTTATGAAAAAATTAACTAAAGCCTTAATGGCTGGTGCTGCACTTTTAGCGGCAACATCTTTTGTTGGATGTTCTTTTGTAAAGGACTTGTCAAATTCTAAATACGAAGCTGCAAATACTGTAGAAGATGTTTACCCAGATCTTGAAGAAAAAGTAGAAACTCCAATTACTGATGAAGCTAGTTTAAAAAGTGCACTTTCTAAGTCTGTTTCTGATGTAATGCCAAGTCTTGCTGGTGTTAGTGGTTTAAATTACAAGAAGGCTTCTACTGGAACTGATGCAGTAAAAGAAGTTAAAGATTTTGCAACTGCCTTTTCTGATGCTGTTGCTAAAGTTGCAAACGGTGAATCTAAGACTATTGATTTTGACAAAACTGTTGATATTGAAGATATTAAGTTTGAAGATTTATTAGAATTAGGTGTTTCTATTTACAATGATGCTTTAGAGAGTGAGGGAGAAGATGCCATTACAGTTGAAGCTCTTTATGCAACACTTGATAAAACTTTAGGAAAAGGAAATTCTGCTAAAGTGGTAGCTGAGATTAATGATCTTGTTACATTGGAAAAATTCCTTTTTGCTTTAGATTTAGATGCTAACTCAGAAGCTTCTAAGGCATCTCAGGTTGCATATAGTGTTGATGGAACTTTAACTACAGCTTTGACAATTGGTGATGTTGTAAAAATTGTAAGCAACATTATAAATCTTGTGTCTCCTGTAAAAATTGAAGTTGTAAGCCCAGTAAAAGCTTTAACATTCTTTGTTGATGAAAATGCTGCTGCAAAAATAATGGGTGATGAAAATCAGAAACTTATTGCTGCTGCAAAATCAAATAAGTTCTATGCTCCAGTAATCAAAGGATTTAAAGCTAAATATACTGCTTCTGCTGCAGTAGCTTTACTTACATCTGATGGTCAGGGTGGTTATATTTCTGCTGAAATCACAGCAAAAGTTTCTCAAAAACAGGCTGATGCAATTGAAGCTTTGTATGCAAAATATGCAAATAATGAAATTTCAGATATTGATTTTGAAAAATCATTAACTGCATATTATGATGAAATTTTCTCAATTACACTTAAATCAAAATGTAAGAAAACTTACAAAATTGGAACATATAACTATTCATCTCTTGTAAATGCTTATGGTTCTACAATATTCTAATCAAATTTAATTTGATAGACAAAAAATTAGGCTGTTCTGTGAAAATGGAACAGCCTAATTTTTTTATGAAATAAATCATTTACTGTTTATAAAAAGATATATTTACGCTCTTTCTGACAGTTCTTCCCAGCGCATATATTTTTCTTCCAGTTCTGCGGAAATCTGATTGTAGCGTTCTGTTGCTTTCTGTACTGCAGTGTAATCTGTGCTGGACATTTGTTCTTCCAGTTTTTTCTGTTCTGCTTCCAGATTTGGAATGTCTATATTGAGCTGTTCCCACTCCCGCTTTTCGTTGAAAGAAAGTTTTGTCTTTTTAGGCTGTTCACAGCAGGCGTTGCGGGCGGCGTTTGAGCCCGCAGAGAGGGTAGCGGAAGACTGCGAAGCAGGCTGCAGCGAGGGAGAGACTTCTCCCTTTGCTTTAGCTTCTTTTTCCATTTCTTCACGGTAATCTATGTATTCTGAACATTTTCCTACAAAGCCTGAAATATCACCGTTATCTTCCATTATGAACAATGTATCTGCGCATTTATCCATAAAGTAGCGGTCATGGCTTACCAGAAGAAGACATCCTTCATAGTTCATGAGGAATTGTTCAAGAATGTTCATTGTAAAAATATCAAAGTCATTGGTTGGTTCATCTAAAACCAGAAAATTTGGATTTTCAAGAAGAAGGCGTACAAGATAAAGTCGTTTGCGTTCTCCTCCGGAAAGGGTTGAAACTGGAGAATGTTGGATTTTTCCTTCAAAACCAAATTCTTCAAGAAATTTAGTTGCACTTACTTCTTTTGTTCCGTCATTTAATGTCATGTGTTCTGCGGTTTCTTTGATGTATTCCAGAACTGTAAGGGTTGTATCTTTAAAAACAGGGTTCTGTGTGTAATAACCGAATTTTGTGTTTACGCCGACTTCGATTGTTCCAGAGTCAGGCTGAAGGATTCCTGTAACAATATTCAAAAATGTGGATTTGCCGGAACCGTTATCTCCAAAAATTCCGATTTTCTGTCCTTTTGTGAATTTGTAACTGAAATTACGGATTACTGGAGTGCCTGTTGAGGAAAATCCTTTTGTAAAGTTTTTGCTCACATTATGAAGTTCCAGTACTTTACCGCCAAGTCGTTTTCCCTTTACCTCAAAGGTAAATCCTTTATCGGCCTGGAATTTTTCCCGGTTGATGAGCTGCATGTCTCTGTCTATTCGAGCTTTGATTTTTGTACCCCGGGCACATGGTCCTCTTAAAAGCCATTGTCGTTCAAATCGTAAAACTGATTCAATGCGGCGTTCTGTGTTTGCTTCAATTTCTGCTTCTATTTCCTTTTTTTCCAGATACTGACTGTAATTTCCTTCGTAGAGTTTTAATTTATTGCGGGAAAGTTCGTAAATATTATTGCAGACTGCATCAAGGAAGTAGCGGTCATGGGTAACCATCAAAAGTGAACGTTTCATGTCGTGAAGATAATTCTGCAGCCAGGTGATTGTTCGGATATCAAGGTGGTTTGTAGGTTCATCTAGAAGCAGCAGTTTTGTGTCTTCAACTAAAACCTGAGCCAGAGCTACTTTTTTTATCATTCCGCCGGAAAGTTCACCCATTTTACGTTCCATATCGTGAATGCCTAATGTGGAAAGAATGGAACTGATCTGACTTTCGTAATTCCATAAATCCTGATTATCCATTATGAGCAGGATTTCATCATATCTTTTCTGGATGCTGTCTTTTTCACCAAGATGTTCGCACAGTTCCAGATATTCTTTTATTACGGAAAGCTTTTTGGAATCACTTCTAAAAATATGCTGTCTTATAGTGTCTTCAGGATTGTAAAGAGGATTCTGAGGCAAAAATGAAACTCCAGCTTCTTTGTTTATTACAACTGTACCTTCATCTGGCTGCAGAACTCCTGCAATTGTGTTTAATAATGTAGATTTACCGGTTCCGTTACGACCAATTAAAGCTGCTTTTTCGCCTTCCTGAATGCCAAAAGTAACGCCTGTAAAGAGTGGTTTTTCTCGTCCAATTTTTGAAAGATTGTTTATGGAAAGTAAATTCATAGGGTGGATTATAGCATAAATAATTTATAATTCATAATGCATGCAGGGCAAACGCATTATAAACAAAAATCCGATTTTTTGGCTCCCAGTCACGGTTGCGTGATTCAAAACCGCGCAATAATGCGCTACACGCTTTTTGTGTGACAAAAGGGACAGAGTAAAGTGTGCTTACAAAAGGGACAGAGTAAAGTGTATTGCATGACAAAAGGGACAGAGTAAAGTGTAATGCATGACAAAGGGGACAGACCCCTTAAGAAGATTCAGAATGACTGGTAGTGTTTTCGGAATGGTGATAATAATTGCCATTGCGAACTGTGCATTGTTCTTACAAAGGGGACAGACCCCTTAGGATAATTTTTAATTTTCAAGAGGGGACAGACCCCATTACGAATTGCGCATTGCGAACTGTGCATTGTGCTTACAAAGGGGACAGAGTAAAGTGGAATTCTTATTATAAATCTGCTT
>JALEPQ010000044.1 GCA_022768685.1 Spirochaetia bacterium | reverse complement strand
TTGTCTTGAAGTGCAAATAAATCGTTTTGTAAACTTGTCATAGTAGAATTATAACGCAAAAATTGATAAAGGGGGACAGACCCTCAAAGAAAATTAGGAATACGAAATGTGGATTTTGTAATTGAAAACCAGTCTTATTGTAAGTGGGGACAGCCCCCTAGTCTTATTGTGTGAATTGTAAGCGGGGACAGACCCCCCTAAAAAAAGATTTTAATCTGCAATAGATGACAGTTCTTTTTTTAGGTTGATTTCCTATTTGGCGAGATTTACAGACTTAAGTGTTACTTCGCCGGAATTTAATGTTTTTTTGGAGCCGTCTTCTAAACGAACTACTAAACCAGCTTCTGAATCAACATCAATTGCTGTAGCTTTAAAAGAGGATTTTTCATCACCTATAAGTGGGTAAACAGTAATTTCCTGACCTAAAATAAATGAATGTTTTTTATATTCTTCAAAAGATTTTATTTCATCTTCATTAAAAATTTTAAGGCATTGTGCTGTTATTTCTGCAGCTAATTCACAACGACCAGCAGATTTTTTTTCACCTTGTGAAAACAGTGATCCTGCTTTATCCTTTAGTTCGTCTGGAATTTCATTATTTACTTCAATATTTATTCCTATACCTATTATGGCAGACTCAATTATTCCTGTTTCAAAATTTGTGAACCCTTCGGTAAGAATTCCACCAACCTTTTTTCCTTTGTAAAAAATGTCATTTATCCACTTTATCTGAGTCTCAAGGCCATATACATTTTTTATGGCTCTGATAACAGCTACTGCACTTAGTGCTGTAAGTTTTGCCGGCTGCTGTATTCCTCCTTGAGGTGCATAAATTATTGTAAGGTAGATTCCGCTTTTTACAGGAGAAATGAAAGTTCTTCCCAGTCTTCCTCGTCCAGCTGTCTGGTGCTCAGCTATAATTGCTGCCTGATGATATTCCTTTCCAGATTCAGTAAGTTCTCCGGAAAGAGAACGAAGATTCCCGCATTCTGATAAAACTTTTTTTGCATATGTATTAGTTGAGTCTATATCCTTAAAACATTCTACATGAATATTTTGAAATTCCTGATGATTTTTTTTAAGATATGTATAAAACTGCTGATTTGAAACTACATCATTATCTGATTCTAGAATATATCCACCGTTTGTTGTGCCTGTAATATTGTATCCCTGTTCCCGTAATGATTTTACTGCTTTCCAAACAGCGGCCCGACTTACATTACATTTTTCAGCAAGAAGTTCACCTGAAATAGAATCGCATTTATTTCTATTCAAAGTTTCCAATACCTTTTCTTTTGTTGTCATAAATTCAGTATAACGATTATGAATAATACAGTCACCAATTTAATGATGAATTAAACTAATTGTAAACTTCAATAAATAAAAGTGGTTTACAATTAGTTTAAAATAGAGTATATTGTCAACCATTCATAATAAAAACGAGGTATACAATGAAAAATAAACTTCCACTGAAATCTGCATTTATAGCATTATTTGCAGCAATTATCTGTGTTGGCTGTTTTATGAGAATTCCTGTGGGGTCTGTCCCTATTGTGTTTCAGAACGCTTTATGTATTTTATGCGCAGTTTTAATTGGAGGCTGGCTTGGTTGTGTTCCTGCAGCTGTATTTTTATTAGCTGGTCTGATTGGTCTTCCTGTTTATTCAGGGGGAACAAGTGGAATAGGTGTTTGGGCAGGTCCAACTGGTGGATTTTTACCAGGATATTTGATTGGTGCCTTGCTTGCAGGTTTGATTGCAGGTAAGCCAAGTGCAGCAGAAAAAAAGTTTAGCTGGAAAGTATTTGTAAAATTAGTTGCTGCCATTTTTGCAGGAATGATAATTCTTTATGTCCCAGGTGTAATTCACTTTGCCCGCTGGGCTGTAAAAGCAGGAAAGATTCCAGCCGAAAAAACAGCACTTGCTTATACAATGGGGGCTTGTGTTCTGCCATTTCTTCCTGGAGATCTGTTGAAAATAATTGTTAGTATTCCTGTTGCTCTGAAGGTTAGACCTGTTCTTGCACGTTATATTTTTGATTATTCAAAAAAAGCTGATAAAGTTGTTTCTGCAAAAGAGATTAATAATGAATCAACTGAAAGTAAATAATATTTCTAAAACCTTTGGTTCTGGAGATGAAGAAAAAAAAGCCCTTAACAATGTCAGTTTTACGATTGATGAAGGGGAATGTGTTGTAATTGGTGGAGAAAATGGTTCTGGAAAAAGTGTAATGATGAATATTATTGCAGGTTTAGAAGAACCAGATTCAGGATCAATTGAGAGTTTTTCAAAGATAGGACTTGTATTCCAGGAAGCTGAAACTCAAATTTTAGGAGAAACTCCAAGAGAAGATATTGCTTTTGGTCCAAAAAATCTAGGCTGGAAAAAACAACAGGTTCATGATGCAGTAGAAAAAGCTTTGAAATTGACTGGTTTAGACGGTAAAGCTGACTATCCTGCCAGATTTTTATCTGGTGGGGAAAAAAGGCGTCTTGCTGTAGCCTGCATGCTGGCAATGGATCTTCCAGTGATTATTTTTGATGAGCCTTATGCAAATCTTGATTACAGTGGCGTAAAGCAGGTAAATGAACTGATAAAAGAATTAAAATCCGGTAAAAAAACTGTAATAATTTTAACACATGAAATTGAAAAATGTCTGGCTTTGTCAGACAGGTTTATAGTCCTTTTTAGGGGTGAAAAAGTTTTTGATGGAAAATCAGAATCTGGATTAGAAGAAAATCTGGAGAAGTGGAATATCAGAAATCCGTTGAATAGTTATACAAAATTTCAGGATTTGGTGTGGTAAATGGGACAAAAATATTCATCATTCAGTTATAAATCTGGAAACTCATTTTTGCACAGAATGCCTGCATGGATAAAAATATTGTTGATTCCTGCAATAAACATTTTGTTTTTATGTTTACCCCCTTTATTTTCAGTCATTCTGTTTATAGTTCAGTTGATTTTGAGTTTTTGCCTGAAATTTTCGCTGAAAGAGCAGTATCAGGATTTAAAACCAGTTCTGTATTATGCTGTTTTGCTCTACTTATTTTCTTTTATATCAGGAATATTACAGATTTTAATTACTAAAACACATTCTGGATTGTTTGAATCCTTACAAAGTGTTGCGGCATCAGCTTTTTTGAATAAAGAAACACTTTTTATGTTGTTGAAACTCTTTTGTATAATGCAAAGTGCTTCACTTGTATATAAAACTTCAACGTCATTAGAAATAAGAGAAGGTGTTGGCGTAATAGAATTATGTATACGAAAAGTTTTTCGTCTGGAAAGAAAATTGAAAGTGACAAATACAATCTCGCTTTTTGTAACTTTTATTCCTCTGGTGATTAAAATCTGGAATCAGTCAAAAAAAGCCTGGTATGCTCGTCAGGGAAAAAAAGGTGTAAAAATGTATATGACATTGCTTCCTGTTCTTTTTTCAGTAGGTTTGAAAAGTGCCTATAATTCTGCAAAGGCAATATCAGCAAGAGATTAGAGTTTTTTACAGGGGGTCTGTCCCCGTTTGATGATTTTTTTATCAAATGGGGACAGACCCCTTTTTTATATTTTTTCCTTGTTACTATTGACAGAAACACAATCTTCTATTATTGTTTCTATATAAAGTAACATTACTATAGATAGTAACAAGGATTTAATTATGGAAAAAAGAACTGATGCAATTTATAAATGCCTTTCAAGTGAGCGCTATACTCCTTATTCTCTGGCTAGAAAAATTGGTGCTAAGGCAATTCTTGAATCCGCAAGTTTTGCTAAAGGTAGAGAACGTTATTCTATTTTAATGACTGAAGAAGCTTTTAAAATCATTCAGAATGAAGATGGCGTTGCTTTTTTGGTTGGAGATAAACGTATACCTTTTGATTCAACTGGAGTTGATAGTAGAGATGCTCTTGGTCGTCAAAAAGATGCAGATATTCTTGATGCCATTTTGTACATTGCACAACAGAATGAAATTCCTGCTAGTGGTTCGGCTGCAGAAATTCCGGTTCCAGCTAGTGGTCTTGGTTATTTAAGTTATGAATTTGCTGCAAGATGTGACAATATTAAATTTTATGAACAAAAAGACGAACTGAAAATTCCTGAAAGTTTTTTTATTGCGGGACATATTTATATTGTTTTTGATCATTATACAGAAACAATGCATCTTTTTGGCTTGAATTATAATGAACATCAGATTGATCTTGAAAAGGCTGTTGAAAAACTTATAAAACGAATGAATGATATGGATTTTTCTTATGTAGAAGAACCTCCAACTCATTTTGAGTACAAGATGATTACAGATTTGGATCAGTCGAAAAAAGAATATATAGAAAAAGTTGAAGCATTAAAAAAACACATTATTGCAGGTGATATTATTCAGGCTGTTCCAAGCAGAAGAGTTCAGATTGAATGTTCTGCTGAGGCTTTAATTGTTTATGGAAAACTTCGCAAAGTAAATCCTTCTCCATATTTATTTTATATTGATTTTGGAGATTTTCAGCTTACAGGCTCTTCTCCAGAAAGTCTTGTTCGTGTCCGTGGTGGAAAGGCTTCTATACATCCAATTGCTGGGACTATTCATCGTGGTTCTTCTGATGCTGAAGATGAAGAACTTAAAAAAACTTTAATTTCAAATCCTAAAGAAAGAGCAGAACATCTTATGCTTGTAGACTTAGCCAGAAATGATTTAGGACGTGTTTGTGAAAAGGGTACAGTCACTGTTCCTCAATTTATGGAATGTGAACTTTATAGTCACGTAATTCACATTGTTTCAAATACAGAAGGAATTGTAAAAGAAGATGTAAAGCCTATTCAGGTACTCAGGGCATCCTTTCCAGCTGGTACAGTTTCTGGTGCACCAAAAATCAGTGCAATGCAGATTATTTCAGGTTTGGAAAAATATAAGCGTCGTTTTTATGCTGGCGCAGTTGGATATGTTCAGACAAATGGTGATCTGGACTTCTGTATTGCTATTCGTTCTGCTTTGAAGCAAGGAGATATCTGGTCACTGCAGGCTGGAGGCGGAATTGTTTATGATTCTGATCCTGAAAGAGAGTATACAGAAACTTGTGAAAAATTGGGTGCTTTGATTGATACACTGACAAAATAGGTTGCTGTTCAGAAAAAAATGAAAACGGGGACAGACCCCTTTTTATTTCAATAGGGGTCTGTCCCCCTTTGGAGGAAAAATGATTTTAGTAATAGATAATTATGATAGCTTTACTTTTAATGTTGTTCAGGCATTACAGGTAGCAGCAAAAGAAGAAATAAAAGTTGTGAGAAACGATGAATACAAAGTAGCAGAACTGGCAGATATGAATCCTTCATATCTTGTAGTTTCTCCTGGTCCGGGAAATCCTAGTCAGGCAGGAATAAGCATAGAAGCTATTCGTTATTTTGCAGGAAAAATCCCAATTCTTGGAGTTTGTCTGGGACATCAGGCTATTGGAGAAGCTTTTGGTGCTAAGATTGTTGGTGCAAAATTTATTAAACATGGAATAGTAGAGGATATTGATTTGGATGGAAAAGGGTTATTCCGCACAATTGGTAAAACATGTAAATTTACCCGATATCATTCTCTTGTAATTGATGAATCAACTTTAAGTGATGAATTTGAAGTTACAGCTAGAGCTAAAGATGGTGATATCATGGGAATCCGTCACAAAACACTTCCAATTGAAGGGATACAATTCCATCCTGAATCAATTGCATCTGAAAATTGTCAGAAATTAATACAGGCTTTTTTAAAGTATCGTCGTGAAAATATTAATACTGCTGCATACATAAATCAGCTTATTGCAGGAGATGACCTTACAGAAGATCAGGCTGCATTATTTATGGAATATGTAACAGATGAAAATCTTGATCCTGCAATTATGGCAGGAATTTTAACTGCTATGGCTGCAAAAGGTATAGCTGGTAGTGAAATGACAGGTTGTGCAAAAACTTTACTAAAAGTAAAAACTCCTTTCTCCTGTAGCAAAAAGGGTCTGGCAGAAATTGTTGGAACTGGTGGTGATGGAAAAGGTTCTTTCAATATTTCATCTCTTTCTGCAATTATTGCTGCAAGCTGTGGACAGCCAATGGCAAAACATGGAAACAGAGCTGTTTCTTCAAAATCGGGTTCAGCAGATTTCTATGAAAATCTTGGAATTAATATTATGGCTCAGCCAGAAAAAACTGCAGCTTTGATCGATAAAACAGACTTTGGTTTCTTGATGGCACCTTTGTATCACTCTGCTATGCGTTTTGCAGCTCCTGTGCGTAAGGCTCTTGGGGTAAAAACAATTTTTAACGTTTTAGGCCCACTATTAAATCCCGCTGGTGCAGAATACGAAGTATTAGGTGTTTTTTCAAAAGATTTGCTTAAGGATTATGCACATACTGCAAAAGCTCTTGGAGCAAAAAGGGTAATGGTTGTTTGGTCAGAAGATGGATATGACGAAATCTCTCCATGTGCACCAACTCATGTTTATCAGATAGATGAAAAAGGTAATGAGAATGCTTATATTATCAATCCGGCAAAATTTGGAATCACATATGCTGATGAAGAAGAGTTGTCTGGTGGTGATGGTAAAGAAAATGCTGCATTGGGTATGGAAATCTTACAGGGTAAAGGTCGCAGAACCATTCGTTATGCAGTTTGTTTAAATACTGCAGCCATTCTGTATATCACAGGAAAAGTACGAACTTTGAAAGATGGATATGACATGGCTGCAAATGCACTTAACAGTGGTAAAGCATTGGCAAAACTAAATGAAATTGTAGAAGTAAGTAAGAGTTTATAATGGCACAGAAAAACGTAGTTGCAGAAATAGTTGAACGGCGAAAAAAAGATATTGCAGAAAAAGGATTTACATTTGGTTTTGATATTCCAGAAAAAAGAACTAGGCCGGTGAATCCCTTTATGCAGGAAAAAGGAGTGATTCTGGAAGTAAAGAGAGCTTCTCCTAGTAAAGGTGATATTGCACCAGAACTAGATTCTGCAGAGACAGCAAAAAAATATGCAGAAAATGGAACATCTGCTATCTCGTGTCTTACAGAAGAAAACTATTTTAAGGGTTCTTTACAGGACTTGATAAATGTCTGTAATGCAGTGCCGGATGTAGCTGTTCTTAGAAAAGATTTTTTAATAGATGAAGAAGAAATTGATATTGCTTACAGATGTGGTGCAGATGCAGTTCTTTTAATCAGTGGAATATTGTCATTAGAAAAAATGTTTTCAATGACAGCAAGATGTAAAAGTCTGGGAATAAAGGCCTTGGTTGAAGTAAGAACTGTTGAAGATGCAGAAAAAGTTCTTGAAGTAAAAAAACAGTATGCAGATACAATAGTTTGCGGAGTAAACTCACGAAATTTAAAGGATTTTACAATAGATCTTCTTGTTCCAGCTATGTTGAAAGAAAAATTAGGTGGAAAAGTAATATTTGAAAGTGGAATTACAACAGCCCAGGCAGCATCTAAAATAGGATCAATGGGGTTTACTGGAATTTTACTTGGAGAATTTGCTGCACGAAATCCAGAAAAGGCTGGTGAGTTTGTAAAGGCATTTAAAGAAACTGATGAAAATTCTTGTGGAAAGAAACTTATTTCACTGGCAGAAAAAATTCATAACCATAGGGGACAGCCCTCTATGGAAAATAGACTTGAAAAAGGGGGACAGACCCCTTCTGAAAGCACGCAAAAAATAAAGGGGGACAGACCCCTTGTACAAAAAACAAAAGGGGACAGACCCCTCGTAAAAATCTGTGGACTTACCCGTTGCGAAGATGTCCTTTTAGCAGATTCTCTGGGAGCAGATTTTGTTGGCTTTGTTTTTGCTACAGAATTTAGCAGAAATGTGTATGGAAATAGGTTTGAAGGAATAAAAAAAGTTTTACCTAAGGTAAAGGCCTTAAAAGTTGCAGTGATTACACGTCCAGAAACGGATGAGGCTCATTTTGCAGCACAGCTAGTGAAAGAAGGCGTGTTGGATTTTATCCAGATTCATGGAGTTGCTTATGAATCAGTCCCAGAATATTTGGGGTCTGTCCCTCATTATTTTGCTGTAACAGAAAAAATGGGTGATCTTAAAGAAATTACAGAAAAACTTACATCTTTTGGTGAACCTAGATATCTGCAGGACAGCAGAGAAGGAAATTATGGAGATTCAGAGCATCCCTGGCTTGCAGGGGGTCTGTCCCCTCTTAACATTTCAGAATTTGTAAAGAAATATAATCCTGAATTGGTTGATGTTTCTAGTGGAATTGAAGATGATATAGTTGGTGTAAAAAACGCTGAGAAAATGAAGGCTTTTTTTGCAAATATAGAAAAATAAAACGGGGGCGTTGCGGGGGTGTCCCCTGCAGATGGGGGTGGTGAGCTACAAAGTGCGAACCAGGGGGAAGGCTTTCCCCCTCCTGTTTAAATTAAGGAGGCGTGAATAAATTGGCATATTCAAAAGAAGGTTTTTTTGATAATTTTGGTGGAAAATATGTTGCAGAGGTTTTGAGACGGCCTCTTGATGAACTGGAAGCAGCTTTTTCAGAAGCAATGAAGGATCCTGAATTTTTAAAGGAACTTGAAATTATTCAGCGAGATTATATTGGTCGAGAAACTCCACTTTTATATGCGGAAACTGCTTCAAAAATTTTAGGTGGAGCCCAGATTTACATAAAATTGGAAGGTCTTGCAAACACAGGTGCTCATAAAATTAACAATGCAATCGGACAGTGTCTTCTTGCAAAACGCATGGGCAAGAAAAGAATAATTGCAGAAACTGGTGCCGGTCAACATGGTGTTGCAACTGCAGCAGCCTGTGCAAAACTTGGACTGGATTGTACAGTTTATATGGGAGAAGTTGATGTTCGTCGTCAGCAGCCAAATGTTGCCGCAATGGAAATGTATGGTGCAAAAGTTCATGCTGTTACTAGTGGAAGTCGTACTTTGAAAGATGCTGTTAATGAAGCAATGAGAGACTGGGCTGCTAATCCGGATACAACTCATTATGTTTTAGGTTCTGCACTTGGTCCTGCTCCTTTTCCTGATATGGTTCGTGAATTTCAAAGTGTGATTGGTAAAGAGGTAAAAAAACAGTCTGCAGAAAGAAAACTGGATGTAGCTGCTATGATTGCATGTTGTGGTGGTGGTTCAAATTCAATCGGATTTTTTGCTCCTTTTGTTGATGAAAAGGAACCTCGTTTGATTGCTGTTGAAGCTGGTGGAATTGGTCCTGGAGTTGGTGAAAATGCCAGCCGTATGACAGGAAATGCAAGTCGTGATGGAATTATGCAGGGATATAAGTCTCGTTTTCTTTTGGATGATGACGGACAGGCTTTACCAACTCGTTCAATTTCTGCAGGGCTTGATTATTGTGGTATTGGACCTCAGCTGGCAGCTTTGGGAAGAGCTGGTCGCATTGAATTTACATCAGCTTTGGATAGTGAAGCTTTGGATGCAGTAAAATTCTTTGCTAAAAATGAAGGTGTCCTTTTTGCCATGGAAAGTGCCCATGCCGGTGCAGAAGCAATTAAATTAGCTCCCACTCTGCCTAAAGATAAAGCTATTATTGTGAATATGTCAGGTCGCGGTGATAAGGATATTTTTATTACATGTCCTGTGTTCCGTCCAGAAGAATGGAAGCAGTTTTTAATTTCTGAACTTGAGCGTCTTAATGAATCAAAAGATATTCATGATGCTAATTCAATGGTGAAATAAAACAAGAGGGACAGTCCTCTAAAAATTGGAGAAAATATTATGCAGAAAATAAAACTTATGAGTCATCTTGTAGCAGGTTATCCTACAGATGAACTTTCCCTTACTGCAGCTCGTGCTCTTGTTGAAGGTGGCGCTGATATTCTTGAAATACAGTTACCTTTCAGTGATCCTAGCGCAGATGGTCCTGCAATTCAGGGAGCCTGTACAGAGGTTTTGAACAGAAAATATCGTACTGCTGATGGATTGAAATTTATTGAAACTGTACATAAAGAATTTCCTGAAGTGCCTGTTTATATTATGAGTTATGGTTCGCTTATTTATACACCAGGAATTAAAGAATTCTGTAAGAAGGCTGCTTCTGTGGGTGTAAAAGGAATGATTATTCCAGATTTACCATTTGATTTTGATGAAGGCTTAACTGCCGCTTGTAAAGAAAATGGAATGATAAATATTCCGGTTGCAGCTCCAAGTATGAGTGAAGAACGTCTTGCAAAAATGGCAAATGCAAATTTCCCTTATATTTATGCGGCACTTCGTACTGGAATAACAGGAACAGATACTAAAATAGATGATGCTACACTTAACTTTTTAAGTAAAGTAAGTGCCGGTGGAAGTAAAATATATGGTGGTTTTGGTATTTCCAACGGGGTTCAGTCTGCAGCATTGGCCAATTCGGTGGAAGCAGTTGTTGCAGGTTCTGTATTTGTAAGAATTATTACAGAAAATAAAGACAATAAAGAAAAATTATATGAAGCTGTAAAAGCAAAAGCAAAAGAAATTACACATCTGTAAGGTTCACTGTTTCTGTGGCGAAAAAAAATAAAAAAGGGGGACAGTCCTCCTGGAAAATGTATGCATTATCCATAGGGGGTCTGTCCCTGGCTCGTGTTGAAAACAGAAATATCAATGTACGTTTAGTTTACACGAGCCGTAAGTTTTGGCTGTTTTATCTCATCTTTATTAATAAAACTCCTTTTATGCCAAAACTTAAAAAAAGTGAGTTTGCAATTGAGTATTCTACTTGGCTCGTGTTGAAAACTGAAATATCAATGTACGTTTAATTTACACGAGCCGTGAGTTTTTTTAACGCTACGCTAAAAACTCAGGAAAGATTTCTTAAGGGGTCTGTCCCTCTTTGAGTTAAAAATGCCCTTTATAATGAATATGCAATTAACTCAAAGGTTAGTTTTTTGCAAAAACTAAATAATGATTTCACTAAAATATAGGGGGCTGTCCCCGCTGAATCATATTTTTAATTTTACACTATACATTTTTTACGTTATCATCTATACTTATATTATGAATAGTAAACAGTGGGAACATACTTACATAGCTATAGATTTAAAAAGTTTTTATGCCTCTGTGGAATGTGTAGAGCGGCATTTGGATCCACTCACTACAAATCTTGTTGTTGCAGACGCTTCCAGGACTGATAAAACAATTTGCCTTGCAGTTACACCTTCCCTAAAAGCCTATGGACTAAGCGGAAGAAGTCGTCTTTATGAAGTTGTACAAAAAGCTGCAGAAATAAAATGTGAAACAGGAAAAGAACTGGAATACATTACCGCCGTTCCACGAATGTCTCTTTACATAAAATATTCAGCTGCCATTTATAAAATTTATTTAAAATATTTTGCACCTGAAGATATTCACGTTTACTCTATTGATGAAGTTTTTATAGATGCTACACATTATTTACCTTTTTACAAAACCGATGCACGAACTCTTACACAAAAGGTCATTCAGGATATTCTTAATACAACTGGAATAACAGCCACCGCAGGAATTGCACCTAATCTTTATTTGTGTAAAGTTGCCATGGATATTGTTGCTAAACATATTAAGGCTGACCAAAATGGGGTTCGAATAGCACTACTAGATGAATTGGAATATAGAAAAAAGCTTTGGAATCATAGGCCACTTACAGATTTCTGGCGGATAGGACCAGGCACAGAACAAAGACTTGCAAAGAATGGAATTTTTACCATGGGAGAACTGGCAAGACGTTCATTACAATGGGAAGACAGTCTTTACAAAATTTTTGGAATTGATGCAGAAATTCTTATTGATCATGCATGGGGATATGAACCTGTAGAACTAAAAAATATAAAAGCCTATCGTTCTCATTCTAAAAACCTTACTAACGGGCAGGTCTTACATCGTCCATATAATTTTGATGAGGCCCTTCTTATTGTAAAAGAAATGACACAATTACTGGTTCTTGAAATGGTTGAAAAGGAAATCTCTTCTGCAAGTTTTACTTTGTATGTAGGATACGATATTTCCTGTGCAACAGAAAACTATAATGGTCCACTTTCTATGGATCACTATGGCAGAGTAATGCCTTCACCTTCAGGAGGCACCGTAAATTTTGGAGCTCCAGTATGTTCATCTACAAAAATAATGAATGGTATAGCAGATTTATTTCAAAAAGTGGTTTCACCAGATTTATTTGTACGCCGGATTTTTATAAGTGCAAACAACACAGCAAACAAATATGCAGCACAACCAGGACTTTTTGAAAATGAACCCAAATATATCAGGGAGGATAATCTTCAAAATTCTGTTGTCAGACTGCAAAAAATTTATGGAAAAAATGCAGTTTTAAAGGGTATCAACCTGGAAAGCGCAGGTACCACAATTCAGAGAAACTCTCAGATTGGAGGACACAAAAAATGAAGCATTCTGATGAAGATTTTTCAGATATCATAAACATGGATTGGCCACAAAAATCAACTCACCAGAAAATGAATTTGAACAACCGGGCAAAAATATTTTTACCTTTTGCGGCTTTAAAAGGATTTGAGGAAGAAATTGAAATAAAAAAAATGGACCAGGAAAAAGAATTTTCCATAGTCCACACAAATAATTTAGAAAACTGGTAATAGTTTTACAAAAAATAAAACACAGCTTCAGTTATTTATAATTTTCTTAGGCAGCATAATCCTGAAGTCTTCTTGCACGAGTTGGATGCTGAAGTCTAACTAAAGCATGTTTTTCAATCTGACGGATGCGTTCTTTTGTAAGATCACACTCATCACCAACTTCTTTAAGAGACATTGGTTTTGCACCGTTTAAGCCATAGCGCAGACGGATTACTTTTGCTTCATTAGGACGTAATGTATCAAGAACTTTATCAATATCATTCTTCATAGCATCTTCCATAACGCTGTCATCTGGACGTCCATAAAGAGTATCTTCCTGGAAATCCTGAACTTTAGCGCTATCACTTTCAGAATTATTAATTTCAGCATCAAGAGAAACCATTTCTCTGCTGATATTTACCATTTCACGAACATGAGAAGCATCCATATTCAGCATTTTAGCAACTTCTTCAAATTCCTGCTGTTCTGTTTTGTTGCCTCCAACAGCTTTACGTGCATGCTCAATCTGAACAAGTTCATTTGCACGGTTTAAAGGCAAACGGATAGCTCTACTCTTTTCACAGATTGCTTTAAGAATACTTTGACGAATCCACCATACGGCATAAGAAATGAAATGATAGCCTTTACTTACATCAAATTTATCAATTGCAGTAAGAAGTCCAATATTTCCTTCACTGATTAAATCAGTAAGATCTAATCCATGATTTTGATATTTTTTAGCAACATTGACAACGAATCTTAAATTAGCATTCACAATCTTATTTTTTGCAGCTACATCACCCTTCTGAGCTTTTAATGCCAGTTCAGTTTCTTCTTCATGAGAAATAAGTGGAATTTTGTTGATTTCCTTAAGATAAATAGATAAAACATTGTCATCATTTCTAACAGCCATATTTGTTGCCTCCGTAAAGCGTTATACACTATATTTATAGCAATAATCGTGCCAAGTATCTGTTTTTTTTCAAAAAAAATTAATTTTTTTAATTTTTATAACTTTTTTTTATTTTTTTCTTGCCTTTTAATTAAAAAATTATTATATGTAAGGTATTTTTTGGCCCAATTTTGCTCATTTTTTTTCTGGACGCTTTTTTCTGGGTCATTTTGACACATAAAAGAAATAAGTGTCCATTTTTGCTCTATTTTGACTCATTTATTACTAATTTACTAAAAATATATAAATATAATCAAAATTTATTCAAAAATTATTACTTTTATACTATTTTTTGATAAAATTATATTATCAATTAAATTTAATCGGACATATAATTACTATTGAGAGAGAAATATATATAATTTATATTTCAGGAGTTTCACATGAATTTTGCCGCAATACGACATCATGCTTATGACAATTTTTGTTATCCGCTTAATGAGGATGAACTTATATTAAATATTCAAACTGATAAAAAAATAACAAAAGTCATTTTATATTATGGCGATCCTTTCAGATGCATTTTGGAAAATGGAAACTGGGTTTGGGAAAGATTTAAGGTTGAACTTACCGACGTAAAGGAACTTCAAAATACTCTTATCTGGACTACTACTGTAAAACCAGAATATAAACGTTGTAAATATTATTTTGAAATTCATCAGGACGACGAAATTCAACTTTTTTTTGAAGATGGTTTTTACACACCAGAAGATTTTATTAAAAATCCGGACACTACAATCCCTTTCTGCTTTCCCTGGATGAATTCCAGCGACATAGCAAATCCTCCTGAATGGGCTAAAAATACCGTCTGGTATCAGATTTTTCCAGCAAGATTCTGCCACAGTGAAAAAGGTCCTGAAATTCCAGATATGGAAGCATGGCCAACAAGTAATACGAAAGTTAAAAATGAACAGAAGTTTGGCGGAAATCTGGAAGGAATCATAGAAAAACTGGATTACCTTTATGATTTAGGAATCAATGGAATTTATCTAAATCCTGTAAATCATGCATCCTCTCAGCATAAATACGATACTATAGATTATCTTAAAATTGATCCTGACTTTGGTGATGAAAAAACAATGCAAAGGCTTGTAAAGGAAGCTCATAAAAAAGGAATGCACATAATGCTGGATGGAGTTTTTAACCATTCGGGGTGGTTCTTCTGGGCCTGGCAGGATGTTTTAAAAAATAAACAAAACTCTAAATATGCTTCATGGTATATGGTCAATGACTGGAATTTTGATCCTAATCCCTGTGATAATGCAGCAAAAGGAAAATTCTATTCCTTTGCATTTACAGATTACATGCCTAAACTGAATACAAACAATCCAGAAGTTTTGGAATATATTCTTAAAGTATGTGAATATTGGGTTAGAGAATATGACATTGATGCTATCCGACTTGATGTGGCTAATGAACTTTCCCACAATTTATGTATTCAGATGCGATACCGTCTGCGCAATATAAAACCAGACTTTTTTATTGTAGGTGAAATCTGGAACAATTCTCTTCCCTGGTTGAGAGGAGACCAGTTTGATTCTGTCATCAACTATCCGTTGCGAAGTGCCATCTACGATTTTCAGTTCAAAAAAGAACAGAATGTAAAATTTCTTGAACAACAGATAAATCAATGTCTGACAATGTATTATAAACAGACTGAACAAGTAATGATAAACCAGATGGACAGTCATGATACAACAAGACTGATTACCCAGACAAAGGGAAATAAGGACGAAACTCTTTTACAATTTGGAATGATTCTTACTCTTCCAGGTTCAGCCTGCATTTATTATGGTACAGAGGTGCTTCTGGAAGGTGGAAAAGATCCCGACTGTAGACGATGTATGCCTTGGAAGGAAATTGAAGAAGGTAAGTTTGATTCTGAATTAGAATTCATGAAAACAATGATTCACATGAGAAGAGAACATCCAGCATTAAGAAGTTTGGATATGAGTTTTGTTTATGAAAAAGATGATTTGGATGGAAACAATAGAATTGTTCACATTAGAAAAATATGCAAAGAAACAAATGAAGCAATTTCCTGTTATTTTAATTTCAGTGACAGAGAATATGATTATCACTTAGGCTCCGGAAAATTATTATTCAGTAGGAAAGCAAGTAAAGAAACCCTGCAGCCAGGGGGATTTGCTGTGATTTTACACTAATTAATTTTTTTATTTATCTTCCTTAAAATTGGACACCGGAGGTTGTTTCAACAATCGAGGATGTACAATTCGTTCGCCTGAGCGAACACGTATATAAAAAAGTTTTTCTAAAAACTTTAAATTAAATCAAATGACGGCATTTCGGCGTTTGATTTAAACGTTCTTTAATTTTGTAAACCGCAAGTTGTTTCAACAACTGAGGATTTACAAAACGTTCGCCGTAGCGAACACGTATATAAAAAAGTTTTTCTAAAAACTTTAAATTAAATCAAATGACGGCATTTCGGCGTTTGATTTAAAGGTTTGATTTAAACGTTCCTTTATTTGACTGCCTATTCATCTTATGCTATATTAAAAAAAGGAAATAACCTTTCTGGGTTATCTCCACGTTTTTTTGTTTAAAAGCCGTTTTTCACGTGGGTCAAACTGAAAGCGGCTTTTGTTTTTTAACTCTTCTTATTTTTCAGGTAAGAGAGTAATGCTATAACTGCACAGAATATAGATGCTAAACAAGCAATAATTGCAATAATTCTGTCAAAAGTCATAAGCAAGCCTCCCATAAAACAAATTTCAGTAATTTACTGATTGAGTTTTTTGGGAGATAACACCGCATTAGAAAGGTTATTTCCATTAAAGATAATACTATACAATTATATATTTGTATACTATAAATTAAAGTTATAATATTCCTAAGAAAGCCTTATATCCAACATACAGCTGCCAGATATCTTCTTTGTTTGTAATTTCGTATGGGGCGTGCATGCTTAGAACGGCACAACCTGCGTCTAAAACGTTCATGCCGTATTTTGCTGCGTGGTAGGCAATTGTTCCGCCACCGCCCTGATCAACTTTTCCAAGTTCAGCCATCTGGTAAATTACATTGTTTGCATCCATGCAGTTACGGATTTTTGCAATAAATTCCGGATTTGCATCACTGGCACCTGCTTTTCCCCTGCTGCCTGTATATTTCTGAAATGCAATTCCTCCACCAAGAAAACTGGCATTTTCTTTATCAAAGAGGTTTGCGTTCATTGGATCGTAAGCGGCATTTACATCGCTGGAAAGCATATTTGAGTTTGCAAGACATCTTCTTACCGTAAGTTCAGAATATTTTTCTTCAGTTCTGGCTACAATTTCGCTGACCATATTTTCAAACAGATTGCTGGCCATACCTGTTGCACCTACGCTTCCAATTTCTTCCTTATCTACACAAAGACAGCATGCAGTTTTTTTGAGTTTTTCTGCATCAAGGATTGCTGCTACAGATGTGTATGCACATGAACGGTCATCCTGGCCGTAGGCAAGAATCATTGAGCGGTCTAAGCCAAGTTCTCTTGCAGGTCCTGAAGGAACTATTTCCAGTTCAGCTGATTCAAAATCTGCTTCTTCAATTCCGTATTTTTCTTTTAACAACTGAAGAATGAGTTTCTTACTTTTATCTTTTTCTTTTTTCTTTTCGTCCTTTTCTTTTGGAGTGTTGTGCTTCTGTGGAAGGGTTGAGCCCATTATCAAATCAAGATCTTCACCTTTTATAAAATCGCTGGCTTTATCTTTCATCTGCTCTTGTGCCAGATGAGGCAAAATATCAGAAATGCAGAAAACTGGTTCTGAAGAATCTTCTCCCATAACAACGTTGACAATAGTTCCGTCTTTTTTACAAACCACACCGTGAATTGCCAGAGGAATTGTTGTCCACTGGTATTTTTTTATTCCACCGTAATAATGAGTATTTAAGTAAGTTATACACTCTTTTTCGTAAAGAGGATTCTGTTTTGCATCAAGACGAGGTGAATCAATATGAGCTCCAAGAATGTTCATTCCGTTTTCAATTTTTTCTTCACCAATCTGAAATAAAGCAATTGCCTTATTCATTTTTGTAATGTAAACCTTATCACCAGCCTTTAGAGTTTTAAATTCAGATATATCTTTATATCCTTTTTTTTCTGCCAGTATTTTAATATTCTGAACACATTCACGTTCAGTTTTTGATTCGGTTAAAAAGTTCAAATAACCATCTGTAAGTGTTTGTTTCATATTTCCCCCATAAAAAGACACTTAAAATTTAATAAATAATAAAGATTATTACAATGTTAGTATAGACTTCAGGGCAAACGCATTATAAACAAAAATCCGATTTTTTGGCTCCCAGTCACGGTTGCGTGATTCAAAACCGCGCAATAATGCGCTACACGCTTTTTGTGGTATAGAAACTATTGAACTGCCGCTTCGCAGCAGCCACAAA
>JALEPQ010000018.1 GCA_022768685.1 Spirochaetia bacterium | reverse complement strand
TGAATGGGCAAAAGAAAATCCTGAACTTGCTAAACTTTGGGATGCTTACCACTCAGATGCAGTTACAGATGAAACTGTAAAAGATGTTGAATATAAAGCAGGTGATGCATGTGCTACTCGTGATGCTTCTGGTAAAGCATTGAACGTAATTGCCGCTCGTTTTGCTAACCTTGTTGGTGGTTCTGCTGACTTAATGGGACCAAACAAGACTGCATTCAAAGCAACAGATAATGGTACATTCAGCCCTGCTAACCGTGCTGGTCGTACAATTGAATACGGTATCCGTGAATTTGCAATGTCAGCTGTTTGTGCTGGTATCTCACTCCATGGTGGTCTCCGCCCATTCTGTGCAACATTCTTAGTATTCGCAGATTACCTCCGTCCATCTTTACGCGTTGTTTCTTTGATGAAACAGCCTGTAATTTATGTATTCACCCACGATTCAATTTACGTTGGTGAAGATGGTCCTACACACCAGCCAATTGAAACAATGTGTTCATTACGTTCTATTCCTGGTGTTCAGGCAATTCGTCCTGGTGATCCAGAAGAATCTATGCAGGCATGGAACATGGCTTATGCTTCTAAAGATCATCCAGTATGTATGGCATTTACACGTCAGGCATTGGCTGTATATGAAAAGGCAGATAAGAACTGGAAAGCTAACATGGCAGAAAAAGGTGCTTATGTTGTACAGGAAGGTTCTGATACTCCAGATATTACAATTCTGGCTTCTGGTTCAGAAGTTAACATGGCTCTTAAAGCAGCAAGCCTTACAAGTGGAAAAACAATCCGCGTTGTATCTGTTCCAGATTTGAAGAAGTTCTCTAACCTCTGTTCTTGTGAACAGGAAGCAATTATTGGAAAAGCTAAACGCGTAGTTTGTACTGAAGCTGGTATTTCTACAGAATGGCTCCAGTTTGCAAAGAAAGAAGACTGCTTCTGTATAGACAGATTCGGTACTTCAGGTCCAGCAAACAAAGTAGCAGAATACCTTGGCTTTACAGCTGAAAAGCTCGCAGAGCTTTTAAATAAATAGGTTAGGTTGCGAGTTTTGCGAAAGTAAAACTCGTGAGTTCGCGAAGCGAACGACATTTACTGCTGAAAAGTTGGCTGAACTCTTGGCAAAATAAGAGCACTTTGCGCTGGACCAGTTTTGGTAAGTAAACCTAAAAATTGCTAATCGCAATTTTCTTGACGGTTTGCTATTGAACACGGGTCATAAATGGCCCCTTACAATTACTAAGAAAGACTCTCCTTTTTTTTGAAGGGGAGTCTTTTTTTGTAACTATCACAATAATAGTTGATTGAAACAGAAGGTAAAATATGTTACTCTTTTCATATCAAATCTAAAGAAAAAAAGAGGTCTTGATTATGCCTTATTCCGAACCAACAAGTCTTGCGATTGTTGCGTGTCCAGGTGGCGAAGCTTTCGCCGATGAAGTCATAACACATCTTAAGCACATGTACAAACACCGCTTCACATTGAAGAACGATGTTGTATCTAAGCGTTATGAGCTAAGTAAAGAAGAGCTAGTGCGTAGAATTAATCTGGAGAATGATATTAAAACTTCAGACTTATGCATTAGAGGTACTACAGATAAGTACAGACCACCAGTATTTAAAGTAAATACACGGTTTACTTATTTTGCGAATGGGGAGTTCAAGACAGAGCTTTTGGAAACAATTCGTGGAAAAGATGTTTACATTTTCCAGGATGTTGAAAACCATGAAGTGCTTTCTTTGAATGGTGGAAAGAACAAGATATCTTTGTCAGTTAATGATCACGTAATGTCATTGTTAGTTACAATTGATGCTGTTCGTCAGGCTGGAGCTGAAAAAATTTCTTTGGTAGTTCCTGCTTATCCTTATGCACGCCAGCATAAAAAGAAGGGTCGTGAAGGTCTTACTGCATCTATGCTTGGTCATGTTTACGAAATGCTTGGTGTAAACAGAGTAATCACTCTTGATATTCATTCTCGCGAAATCGTAAATGCATTCTCAAAAATCAACCTTGAAAATCTTCACGCAAGCTATCAGATTATCAGAGAGCTTGGTAAAATTGTTGACTTAACTGGTCAGACTGAAGATTTAGTAATCGTTTCTCCAGATACAGGTGCTATTGATCGTAATAAGTTCTATGCATCAGGATTGAAACTTCCTTTGGCTATGATTTACAAAGAAAGAGATTACTCAATCGTTACTCAGAATGCTCAGGATACAAATATTAAATCAGTAAAATTACTTGGTGATGTAAAAGGTAAAGTTGCCTTCTTAGCTGATGATATGCTGGGAACTGGTGGTACTTTACTTAAAGCTATGGGCTTCTTGAAAGAACAGGGGGCAACAAAAGTAATTTGTGCTATTTCATTACCTTTCTTTACAGGTGATGCTATAAAGCAGTTTGATGAAGCTTATGAAAAAGGTTTGTTCTATAGAATTATTGGAACTAATGCCGTATATCATGAAGAATTATTAAACCGTGAATGGTATATCAGTACAAACGTAAGCGGATTGTTTGCTAACGTTATTACTCGTGTTCATTACGGACAGTCATTAAGTGACTTACTTGATAATAGAAATATTATTGAGAAATTAGTAAAGAAAGAAAATCCATCAGATGGACAGGCTGCAGAAGAAGCTAAGAATTAAATTTAATGCTTGAAACTGTTCTCTGTGTGGACATTGGAACGACTTCGCTAAAAGCAGGATTGATTTCTGCCCATGGGGAAGTCGTTTTTATATGTAAAAAATATTTTTATGATCATACAAATAGATTTGTAGCTGTAAAGTGGATTCATGCATTAAAAAGTGCCCTCACCAGTTTTTATCGGAAAAAAATAAGTGATGTAAAAATTACAGCAATTTCTATATCAGGAAACGGACCTACTGTTGTAAGTTGCGGCGGTCTTACTTTACGATGGAATGAAGAATTTCCCTATAATAAAGCGCTGACAGGTACATCTTTATTCTTACCAAAAATTCTTGCTTATAGAGATAATTTTCCTAAAGAATTTTCCAGAACAAAATATCTTTTTTCCGGACCGGAATATTTTATTTATGAATTAACTGGGAATGCAATTACTTTATTGCCAGAACAGCGTTTTGCAGCAGCTTATTGGAATGATGATATATTAAAATCTGACGGAATAGAAATTCCTCCTGAAAAAATGCCTCCTTTTCTTACAATGGGCAATGAATGTGGCAGACTCACTCAACAATCAGCTGATTTTTTAGGGCTTGAAGCACACATTCCAGTTTTTTCAGCAGGACCAGATTTTGTTGCAGCTTTAATAGGAACAAATACTCTGGCTTCTGGAAAATTATGTGACAGGTGTGGTTCTAGTGAAGGTTTAAATTTCTGCATTGATAAATTTGTTTTATCAGATAGTTTGAGGACTCTTCCATCTTCAATTCCTGATTTATGGAATGTTTCATTTTTAATTCCTGGAAGCAGTAAAATGAAATCTGATAAACGTCTGGCTTTAATAAAAACCGGAATAGAAAAATTAAAAAAGCTTGCCTATGATAATGACATTGATTTTCCTGAGTATTTTACGGTAACAGGTGGACAGGCAAAAGATAAAAAACTATTGTATGAAAAAGCAGCTGCTGTTGGAATGGAAATTCATGTATGCAATTGTGAAGATAGTGAACTTTTAGGAGATGCTGTTGTAGCATATTATGGATTAAAAAAATATTCATCTTTACAGGAAGCCGCAGATAATATAATAAAAGTAAAAAAGATAATAAAATAGAATATTAGTATGAAAATTTATAGTATTCCTTCAAATCTTAAAACAATCATTTTTGATATTGATTCTACTCTCTATACAAATCAGGTATATGCTTTTGAACAGGTTGATTGTCAAGTCAGAGAATTTGCCAGGGAACGTGGAATTACTGCAGATGAGGCACGTCAGATGGTTGCTGATTATCGGAAAAAATTTGCAGAAAAAACCGGTGGAAAAAAAGTCAGCCTAGGAAATACACTTCTTGCATTTGGAATACCAATTGAAAAAAGTGTAGAATGGCGAAAAAATTTACTTGAACCTTCAGATTTTTTAAAAAAAGACGAAAATCTAATTGAGACAATGCTGGAATTAAAAAAATTGTATAGTTTAATTTGTGTTACAAATAATCCTGTTTTGCCTGCAAGAAAAACACTGGAAGCTTTAGGTATTTCAGAGTTTATTCCTGAAATAATAGGATTAGATACTTGTTATAAGTCAAAACCTGCATTGGAACCTTTTAAAAAGGCAATAGAAATGACTGGTTCACAAGCTGAAGAATGTCTTGCTGTTGGTGACAGATTTGATATGGATCTTTCTATTCCAATAGAACTGGGAATGGGAGGAATTCTTGTGACTGGAGTTTCAGAAATATATTCATTAAAAAAAGTTATTGAGGATTACCATGAAAAAAATTCTAGTCTCATCAACTAATGAAGATGTTATAAAAACAGTTCTTTCTGTTTATGTAAAATTTACAAATCAGTTTGATTTATCAATTTCTTCCAGTACAGAAGATACCCTTTCCAATATTGATTATGAACTCCCTGAAATAAAAATACTTGATTTTTCATCTGAAGATATTGATTGCCAGCGAGTGTTAAATGCTATTGATTCTGATCCATGGTTGCATAACGGAGGAATTATAGCTGTTGCAAAAAATGGAAATCAGGTTCAGGAGATAGAAGAATTAAAAAATCCTAATATCCTTTGCTGCCAGAATGTAAGAAATTTCTGTGAGAATTTTGACCGATTATTGAATATTTTGTGGAGTAATAAACAATTTCTTTTTAATCGCGGCTTAGGTGAAAAAATAGGTGGAATTGAAAGTGGAAGTTTCATTTGTGAAAATAATCCATTTGATTTAAAAATGTATGCAGGATTTCTTGTAAACTATCTTTATTGTACAAACCGTATAAATGATGATGGCCGTTATGCTTTGCAGACAACATTAATGGAAATGCTTACAAATGCTCTTGAACATGGAAATTGTAATATTTCTTATGAAGAAAAAACTTCATGGCTGGAAAATGGCGGAAATATTATTGAACTGATTGAACGAAAGCTTCAGGATCCGAAAATTGGAGCCCGAAAAATTTATATTGAATATATGATAGGTAAAGAAATTTCACAGTTTAGTATAAGGGACGAAGGAAAAGGTTTTGACTGGCATTCACGAATTGGTAATTCCATGGATTTTTCAGAAGAAACTCATGGACGCGGTATTTCTTTATCAAAAAAACTTGTTTCCAGCATGGAGTACAATGATTCAGGAAATAAAGTGACTTTCAAAATAGATAATATACAAAATCAGTCAAATACTGTTCCTATGATTATGTCAACTTTCTCTACAATAAAGTATAAACGTCATCAGATTGTTTGTAAGCAGAATGAACCTTCCAATAATCTGTTTTTTATTGTTTCTGGACGTTATGGAGTTTATGTTGATGGAAAGCTGATTTCTGTACTTACTACAGGAGATATGTTCATTGGAGAAATGGCTTTTCTTTTAAATGACAGGCGATCAGCTACAATTATGTCTGCTGGTGAAGGTGAGTTAATAAAAATTCCAAAAGCTTCATTTTTAAATTTAATTCGAACCTATCCTCATTATGGAATTTTCCTTTCAAAACTTCTTGCACAGAGAGTTTCTAACACAAATAAACGAGCATCAAAATTAGCTAAGGAAGTAGAGACTTTAAAAAAATTGCAGAATGCGTAATCTGTAAGTGGAAAATTAAACAGGAAAAGGCTTTGAATATCAAGAGGAAACTTTTTATATTCAAAGCCTTTTTTTTTGTGTGATTCTAATTATGAACTGTAAAATTGATTAAAACAGTCCGCTAATGATTCCATTATCATCAACATCTATATCTAATGCTGCTGGAGCTTTTGGTAAGCCAGGCATTGTCATAATATCTCCTGCAAGAGCTACTACAAAACCTGCACCGGCATATAACTGTACATCTCGAACAGGGAAAGTAAAGCCTTTTGGAGCTCCAATTAATTTTGGATCATGGGAAATAGAATTCTGTGTTTTAGCAATACAAACAGGAAGATTTCCATAACCATTTTCTTCAAAGGATTTAAGTTTTTTAAGAGCTGCACTGTCAAATTCAACTCTTTCTGCACGATAAATTTCTGTAGCAATTTTAGTAATTTTATCTGCTAAAGGAAGTTCAAGTTCGTAAAGATGCTTGAAGTTTGCTTTGCCGCTATCAGCTAAATCAACAACTGTTTTTGCAAGTTCAGCAGCTCCTTCTCCACCTTTTCCCCAGCCTTCTGTTAAAACTGCTTTTGTACCAAACTTAGCACATAAATCTTCAAGAAGTTTAATTTCATCATCACTGTCTGTAATGAACTTATTTACGGCAACAACAGATGGTAATCCGAATTTTGCAATGTTTTCAATGTGAGTTTTTAAATTTTCAAAACCTTTTTCCAAAGCTTCACAATTTGGCTTACTTAAATCTGCTTTTGCAACTCCACCATGCATTTTAAGGGCACGAATAGTTGCAACAATAACAACTGCACTTGGTTTTAATCCTGCTGCACGGCATTTTATATCAAGGAATTTTTCTGCACCAAGGTCTGCTGCAAATCCTGCTTCTGTAATTACATAATCACCTGTAGCAAGAGCTGCCAGAGTTGCGTTTACACTGTTACAACCATGAGCAATATTTGCAAAAGGACCTCCATGAACAAATGCAGGTGTTTTTTCAAGTGTCTGAACAAGATTTGGTTTGATTACATCTTTAAGCAAAGCAGCAACAGCTCCAGTGCATTTTAGTTCTCCAAATTTTACATTTTCTTTGTTGTAATTCTGTCCTATTACAATGTTGTCAATTCTGTTTTTTAAATCTGTAATTGTTTTTGAAAGACAGATTATAGCCATGATTTCAGAAGCAACTGCAATTGTAAAATGGTCTTCTCTAGGAACCCCCTGCATTCTTCCACCTAAGCCAATAACAATATTTCTTAAAGCACGGTCATTTAAGTCTACACAACGTTTCCAGGAAATTGTACGAGGATCTATATTAAGTGCATTACCCTGCTGAATATGATTGTCAATGAGAGCTGCAATTAAGTTGTTTGCAATTGAAATAGCATGTAAATCACCAGTAAAATGAAGGTTGATTTCTTCCATTGGTACAATCTGAGCATATCCGCCTCCGCAGGCTCCACCTTTTACTCCAAAACAAGGTCCTAAAGAAGGTTCTCTTAATGCAACAACAGATTTTTTACCGATATGTCTAAGTCCATCTGCAAGCCCAATAGAAACTGTAGATTTTCCTTCTCCTGCTGGAGTTGGTGTAATAGCAGTTACAAGAATTAATTTGCCTGAATTTTTGGAAGCTTTTTCCTGAAGTGTTTTTAATTCTTCAAAAGAAATTTTTGCTTTGTAATTTCCGTAAAGTTCCAGTTTATCTGCCGGAATATCAATTTTTGAAGCGATATCTGCAATTGGTGCCATCACATTTTTCTGAGCAATTTCAATGTCAGTCATGTTATCCTCTCTGTTTATTTTATGTTTTTATAATTCAAGTTGAACAGTGCGGCCTGAACGAACGTATTTTACAACTTCAACGCCAGCTGCTTTAAGCAATTTTTTAGATGCAACATTTCCAGGAGTTCCGTCATATTTATCACAGTCATAAATTACTGTTTTAATTCCCGCCTGGATAATCGCTTTTGCACATTCATTGCAAGGGAAAAGTGTTACGTAAATTTTTGTACCTTGGAGAGAACCTCCTCTGTAGTTTAGAATAGCGTTTAATTCGCTGTGTACTACATAAGGATATTTTGTTTCCCATTGTTCCCCGTCACGATTCCATGGAAAATCATCATCTGAACATCCTAGTGGAAAACCGTTGTAACCCATTGAAAGAATCTTGTTTTCAGGGCTGACTATGCAGGCTCCAACTTGGGAATTAGGATCTTTGGAACGAAGCGCAGATAAAGCTGCAATTCCCATAAAATATTCATCCCAATTAATATAATCTTGTCTTTTGAAATTCATAACAGTCCTGATGAGCTTTAGTTTTTGAATATGATACCAAAAAATAAATGGAAAGTCATTACCCGAAAAACTTGATAAAAAAACTAGTTAAGTTTATCTAAATCTGTTTCTTCTAATAGTTTGTATGTGCCTGGTAAAAGATCAGAATCAAGTTTTAAAGATCCAATGGAAATTCTTTTTAAGAATACTACTTTATTTTCTACAGCTTGAAACATTCTCTTTACCTGATGATATTTTCCTTCATAAATTGTAAGAAGTGCGTAATTAGGTTCTAATTCTTTATTTCCTAAAAGCATTTGTCCTTTTTCATTTATAAAGATAGAACTGTTGTGTATGTATTTTTTAGCTTCGTCTGGAGAAGGCCATGTTACAGTTGCGCCAGGCTGGCAGTCAGTTTCAGGTTCGTTGTCATCTGCAGGTATTCGGATTCCTTCAAGGAAAGCTTTTTCAATTTTCTTCTTGTGTTCTTCTGATTCTGAATGTTCAAGAATTACAAAATAAGTTTTGCTGATATGAGTTTTTGGAGAAATAAGCCGATGTGTGAGACTGCCATCTGTAGTAAAAAGAAGAAGTCCTTCTGTATCCATATCAAGACGGCCTACAAGATGAAGTTTATCTGTTAAATATGGAGTGCGCATATCATCATCAAGCAGATCAAAAACAGTCTGATGTTCACCATCTTTATTTGTGGAAACCGTATGCATGATTTTATTCATCATCAGGTAAAGATGGTCGTGAAGGTCAATTTCTTCACCGTCAATGGAAATTAAATCTTTATCAACATTCAGCTGGAATCCAGGATCATAAATCCGTTTTCCGTTTATAAGGACTTGTGCAGAACGTAAAAGCTTTCTAATATCTTTACGGGATCCAAATCCGTTGTGGGATAAAATTTTATCTAATCGTTCTGCCATAAAAAATCCTTTTTAGCGTTTATCAATAGGAATAAATTCTCGTTCTGAAGAAATATTTTTGTAAGCAGGACGATAAATTCTTCCTCCACTTACAATTTCCTCTATGCGGTGAGCAGACCAGCCTGCTATACGGGAAATTGCAAATATTGGTGTGTAAAGCTCACGAGGAATATTCAACAATGTATAAACGAATCCTGAGTAGAAGTCAACGTTAGCACAGATAAGTTTGTCTGAATGGTGAACTTCCTGAATAATTTTTGGTGCAACACGTTCAATAGTATTGTAAAGCTCAAATTCAGCCATACAATTCTTTTCTTCGGCAAGTTGTTTTGCTTTTGCTTTAAGTAAAACTTCACGGGGATCGCTGATTGTATAAACAGCGTGTCCCATACCGTAAACTAAACCTGTGTGATCGAAGGCCTGTTTTGTGGCAATTTTTTTGATATATTCAGAAACTTCATTTTCGTTTGACCAGTCTTTTACATGTTCTTTGATGTCATCCATCATTTCTACAACACGGATATTTGCTCCACCATGGCGGCGACCTTTCAAAGAACCTACAGCAGCAGCAATTGCAGAGTAAGTATCTGTATCTGCTGAAGAAACTACATGAACTGTTAAAGAAGAGTTGTTACCACCACCGTGTTCAGCATGCAAAATTAAAGCCAGATCCAAAGTTTCTGCTTCCAGACGAGTATAAGTTTTGTTGGAACGGATTAGGCGTAAGAAGTTTTCTGCTGTAGAAAGTTCTGGCTTAGGGTTATGAAGATACATACTTTTGTTGTCATAAAAACGTCTCTTAGCCTGATATCCGTATGCTGCAAGGGTTGAAAAACGTGCTGTTAATTGAATACACTGACGAATGATATTAGAAACTTTGCGACCTTCTGGATTTTCATCATAAGAATAAGAAGCTAAAACTCCACGGGCTATTTTATTCATAATATCTTTTGATGGAGCCTTCATAATCATATCATCAGTGAAGTATTCAGGAAGAGTACGGCATTCACCTAAATATTCCTTAAACTTAGTAAGCTGTTTTTCATTAGGAAGTTCTCCAAAAATTAAAAGGAAAGCTGCCTGTTCAAAACCAAACTGTTTTGTATCTTCTGCTTCTTTTACCAGATCTTCAACATTGTAACCACGGTAAATAAGTTTTCCAGGAATGGCTATTTTTTCACCATTATTGATTTCATAACCAACTACATCACCAATTCTAGTAAGACCTACAAGAACACCTGTTCCATTGGCATTACGCAGACCTCGTTTTACATCGTATTTTGAATATAAATCTGGGTTAATAGGATCATTGTGAATTGCCAGGTCTTCAAGCTGCTTGATTATAGCCTCTTTTTCATTGTTAGAAATCATAGGGAAGTACCTCCTGAAAAATTTAACTTTTTTTATATGCATAAATATTGTATAAATATGCAGATTTATTTTGACTAAATGACATAATTATACAAATTATATGAGTTGTATTCAATAAACTAGAAAATAATTATTTTTTATTTTTAAAGGCTGCTGTAAAAAGGATGAAAAACTGTTTATCAATCTTAATTTAAGCAGATTCCAAAGGCAGCTGGAATTTTTTTGTTTAATTTTGCGTGTTTGTAGTTTGTTTTAGGTGTAAACATAGCAGAAGAATGTCCGCCGTCAAATTGAAGTGCATCTGTACATCCATGTTCTAACAGAATTTGTGCACATTCCTGATAGGTCATGCCAGATTCATCGGAAATGAGATTTGAAGTACAGATAAAAAAATATAAATATCTTCCAGAGGAATCAGTACCGCATGCAGAGCGGGAATGGTGATATTCATTATATTCAATTATGTTAGAATCCTGAAGGATTGTGTAATAACCACCAAAGGCAGAAAAACAAGACTCTAAATTTTCAGAATTTTGATTTTCGATTATTTTAACCCTGATTTTTCCTTCTTCGTTTGTGTAAAAACCAAGGGCAGAATATTTTTCTACAGGGCCACTTAAAATTTTATTGTTCACTTTATGCACTCCCAGAAGACTGGATGATGAGTTTTTTTCTTCCCAAGGAGTTGTGTTTATTGCAAATGAAAGATTTTCAGAATCAACAAAATCCATTAGATTGAAATGATTTTTTTCATCAATTTTGCCACAGATTTTTATTTCTGGAGAATCCAAATCAATGCAATCTACATAATAAGAATAATTTCCGTTAGAAGTAAAATCTGTAGTGCGGCAACTGAACAGAATGAGAGAAAAAAATATAACTGAATAGAATTTAAATGTATTATTCAATTTTATTTAATAAAACGCTGGGCTGGGGTTAATGTCCATATTGCTTTTAATTCTGTTTCACCAATATTTTCAAGAAGGTGAGGAACGCTGGCTGAATAAGAAACACTGTCGCCTTCGTTAAGTTCGTAGACTTTTTCATCAAAAGTAAGACGGGCTTTCCCTTGAATTATAAATCCTAATTCTCTTCCTAAATGACCATAAGAACCATGGTGAGTGTGAGAACCTGCTGGAATTGTAACAATATATGATTCAATAGAATTTTCTTTATCAGAATCTTCTGATTTGGAAAGTTCTTCATACTGGATTTCATCTTCAGTAAAAGAAGAGCGTTCATTTGAGCGGATAATTGTTACAGGTCTTTTTTTTCTATACTCTTCGAATAAATATTCAAGATTTATATCAAGAATATCAGCAAGTGATAAAAGTGTATCAATTGCAGGAGAAACATGGTTGCGTTCAATCTGTGAAACCAGACTTTCACTAACGCCTGCTTTCTGAGCAACATATTTTAGAGTGTAACCTTTATTTTCTCTTACCTGACGAAGTTTTTCTCCAAAGTGATAAGGTACTTTCTTCTGTGCAGAATCATCAGATGGTTGCGAAAGTATCATTGTTTTGTTTCTCCTTATTTTGCTCTGTTATAAACTGAATGAAGTAATCTTCAAGGGTTTTATGAGGCCCTTCAAGACCAATTCTTCCTCTGGAACGAGCATTATCTCTTCTAATTGTATACAAGGTGTAAAAGTCGCGGTAATCTAGTCCGGCATCAGCTTTTACGTGTTCACCCAGGAATTTTGAAACTTCATCACGTCCAATGGCTGGAATTCCTTTTTCACGCAGAATAGCCTTTAAGGACTTAATTTGTTCATAAGAAATTCCAAACAAAAATTCTTCCATGGCTTGAGAAACACCTGGAATTTCCATTTTTGTCTTAATAAAATTAATCCAGTCTTCATCCATCTGCATGGAAATCATGATTAATTCACTTGTTCCCATCATAGTGCCAAATGCTGGTGCCAGACGTCTTCTTGCTGTCCATACGGCCTGAAGGACTGGTGCTACAGTTTCAATAGTCTGATCATTCCAATGTTCCCATAAAAGCAGCAGAGATAAAGCCCATTGTCTTCTAAAATCCATTGGCTGACTGGTATCATTAATAAGATTCAGATAAACATCTTCAACCAGTAAAGAGAACATACAAAGTACAGTTTCATTTTCCAGTTGTTTAGCTAATTTTTCAAACTCAGCTCCAAGATGCTTTGTGTAATTTGCAAAACTGGAAAGAGTATGAGATTTAGCAACAAGAAGACCTTTTCCTAAAATTGCCTTTGAAGGCAACTGTAAAGTTTTATCACCTTCATCCTGGTGTTTAATCAGAGAATCAATTAAAGTTGTGGGAGTTCTTGTTCCTGTCATAATCTGATGCTTTTCCAGCAGAGATGGAAATCTGGCAATGGCTGTGGCCATACTTTCAAGATCCGTAATTCGATTTAGAAAAAGTTCCCCATGTTCTCTATCATTCATAAGAATATGAGGGAGAATTTGGTTTATAAGATCTAACTGACGAGGAGTAAAAGCCTGAGCTTTTTTTGCATCATCAATATTCTCTACTTCAACTGCGTCAAAAAATGAGTTTATATCTACCTGTTCAAATTCGTCTTTAATTTCTTCCATTTGCACCGCGAAATTTTAAAAAATATAACACCCTAAAGTTTATTATAAATCATTATTTATGTTTTTCCAACCGATAATAGAAATATGAAGAATATGAGAAAAGTATTATTGCAGTTATTTGTATTTGCAATATTTAATTATAATTTTTTTGCACAGGAACAAAACCTGCAGCAACAGCATTTCACGCCAAAGCAAATTCAGTTAAGAATTACTGCTGGTAATATAAAACTTGTTCCAGAAAATGGAAATGAATATGGCGGAGGTGGTTATCATCTTTACGTGAAAAAAACTCCTGGAGTTGGTTCTATTCTTCTTACAGAAACTACAAAAGATCCTGCCGGGAAAAATGACAGTTATGCTTACAGGGCAAAAGAATATAATCCTGTAAATGGAGATGAAATACGCTACCTGGATGGCAAACCCCTTGTTTCGGAAGGTGCAAAATACAGTCTTGTTGATTCAACTGTAGAAGATACTTCATTTTTTGGACCGGCTTTCCATATTTATGTGCCTGAAAAACTTGTATACGGTTATGAATGGTCTCGTAACGGGGAAGTAGAAATAGGAAAAGGAACTTTTATTAATATCAGAAGCTTTGAAAAACCTTATGCCGATTATACAGGAGATTATCTTGATAATCCGTTTATGTTTGATTTAGTGCGTCAGAAAAAAATAGTAACAAGAAAAAAGCCTGCACCTGAAAAGAAAATAGAACCAATTTCAGAGCCGGAACCTGTTCCAGCAGCAGTAAAAGAAGAAGTTATACTGACAGATGATTACAATCCTGTTGCCAGCGAAAAATTCATAGAAATTTCAGAAGATATGATTTATTCAAAAGGTCCAGAAACTATTGTTGAAGACATTATTAAAATAATGGAAGGTATAAAAAATAAAGATATACTTGATGTGGTATTCGCAATAGATGCAACTGGAAGCATGAAAAATGATATTGAAAAACTGAAAGCAGATTTATTGCCTCAAATGACAGCTCTGCTTTCCGGAAAATCTGATGCAAGAATAGGACTTCTTTTTTACAGAGACTATGGAGATACATTTAAATATATGGATCTTCCAGTTCAATGTTTTGCTTTTTCATCTAATTTTAATTCTGTTAATAAAAATCTGAATTCCATAAAAATATTTGGTACAGAAGGCGGAGATATACCAGAAGCTGTTTATGAAGCAATTTATGCATCTACAGAATTTTACAGATGGCGGCCTGATGCTGCACGTGAAATAATTTTAATAGGAGATGCAGAACCGCACCCAACTCCTCGTGGAAGTGGAAAATATTCAAAAGATTATGTTTTAAAACTGGCAAAATTAAAAGGGATTACCGTACATTCAGTTTTATTGCCAAAAGATTAAGATTTAGAATTGAATCTTAATTAAAAAAAGTGTATTACCTGCAAACAAAGCCGCCGGTAATACAATCTGAAAGTTTAATTGCTTATTGAGTTTAAGCCCATTAAAGAAAGTTTTTTGTACTGCTGAGGGAGGCTTAAGCCGTATATATCGTAAAGTTCAAGAACAGCATTGAAGTAATTTTTAGCATTATCTTTTTTATTTGTTTTTGCATAAATATGACCAATTTCATAATTTGCTTCAACACTTATTGAAGGATCTGTTCCGAAGCGGGAAAGCACTTCCTCATAATAAAAAATTGCCAGTTTGTAATTTCCTTTGTCATAGGCACTTTGTCCTAATTGAACAATTTGGGATGGTGTAAGATCATCTGAAACTGTTGGAGTTGATGCACATGAAGCTAAAGCAAATACTGCGGTAAAAAGTAAAACTGTGAAAATAGATTTTTTTGTACTCATAATTTCATATTATTCCAAATTAAGTTTAATATCAATTCTTAGGAAATGTGTGATAGTGTTACTATCATATATTTTCATTATTGAATTATTGTGATATAGTTTTAATAATGAAACAAGTAAAAATCGTCTTTGTAACAGTTATTTTAATTATTTCTTTTGCAGGTTGTGCATCAAATTCTGTTGAGTCTTCAAATGCAGAAGCTGTTCATGCTCCGGAAGAAATAGTTCGTTTTGATGACTGGCAATATAAAGGATTTGGATATGAATTACCTCTCTGGGTAGATTCTGCACTGGAAGGAAAATTATCATCTGCAGATTCTAAGGTTTTTACGGCAAGAGGAATAAATTCTGATATGAGTGAGCAGAAACTTCAGGAAATTATTTCTGTTCAGGTTCTGGAAGGCTACGAATTGACAGGATCAACTTGGGTCAGAGTTTCAGATACAGGTGAATATATTAGTGTTAAAATATATAAGAAGAAGGAGCTATAGGGTATGAAAGTATTAGTAATTGGTGGTGCAGGATACATCGGTAGTCACGTTGTAAAAGAAATGATGAAAGCAGGTCATGAAGTGACTGTTTTTGATAATTTTTCAAGCGGTTTGAGATGTAATCTTTTTCCACAGAATGGATTTATTTATGGTAATATTTTAATTCAGGATGATCTTGAAGCTGCTTTTTCTCAGGGATTTGATGCTTTTGTTCATCTTGCTGCTTTTAAGGCTGCCGGTGAATCTATGATTAAACCTGAAAAATATTCTGTAAACAATATTACAGGTACATTAAATATTATGAACGCAGCAGTAAAATACAACTGTAAGAAAATGATTTTCTCTTCATCAGCTGCTACTTTTGGTGAGCCACAGTATCTTCCAATGGATGAAAAACATCCGCAGAATCCAATCAACTACTATGGTTTTACAAAACTTGAAATTGAACGTTATATGACATGGTATGATCAGCTTAAAGGTTTGAAATTTGCTGCTCTACGTTATTTTAATGCTGCTGGTTATGATCCTGAAGGAGAAATTCGCGGGCTTGAACAGAAACCAGAAAACTTACTTCCACGTGTAATGGAAGCTGCTCTTGGTCAGCGTGAACTTAAAATTTTTGGAACAGATTATGATACTCGTGATGGAACTTGTATTCGTGATTATGTTCATGTTACAGATCTTGCAAGAGCACATGTTATGGCATTAGATTACATTGCTAAAAATGAAAAGAGTATAATGTTGAATCTTGGTACAGAAAAGGGAACAACAGTAAAAGAAATTATTGATGCTGCAAGAAAGATTACAGGAAAGCCTATTCCTGCTGGTGAAGAACCTCGCCGTCCTGGAGATCCTGCTGAACTTTACACAACTTCAAAACTTGCTAAAGATCTTATTGGATGGGAACCAAAGTATTCTGATGTTGATACATTAGTAAAGACAACATGGGATGCTTATACAGCAAAATAAGTTTTTTATCTGAAAATATGATATAATCTAAAGTCCTGGTAGTTAATTACCGGGACTTTTTTTTTAATGAGGAATGAATGACACCTAAAGAATTTTTTGAAAAAAACAAATCGGAGATTATTGGTTTAGAAAAACTTTTGACATCAATTGTAGCTATTGCACCTGAAGGTGGTGGTGATGGAGAAAGTGAAAAATGTGCTGCACTGGAAAAATGGCTGAAAAAAAATGGTTTTACAGATGTTGTTCGCTATGAAGCACCAGATTCCAGAGTCAGTTCTGGAGTTCGTCCTAGTTTAGTTGTTACAATTCCGGGGCAAAATGATGATTCAAGAGTATGGGTTATGGCTCACCTTGATGTTGTTCCAACTGGAGATTTATCTTTGTGGAATTCTAATCCTTTTCAATGTGTTCAGGATGGAGATGTTTTAATTGGGCGTGGAGTTGAAGATAATCAGCAGGGGCTTGTTAGTGCAGTTTTTGCAGCATTGTATTATATCAAACATGGAATAAAGCCTGGTAACACAATAAAACTCCTGTTTGTTGCTGATGAAGAATGTGGAAGTTACTATGGCATTGGATGGCTTTTAAAGACACATGATTTATTCCGTAAAGAAGATTTGATTGTAATTCCTGATGGTGGTGATCCTAAAGGTGAAACAATTGAAATTGCTGAAAAAAATATTTTGTGGTTAAAAGTGAATGTAAAAGGAAAGCAGACACATGGAAGTCGACCAGACAGTGGTGCAAATGCCTGTCTTGCAGCATGTGCCCTTTCCGTTGCTTTGCACAACCTGGAAAAAGTATTTGATAAAAAAGATGATTTGTTTGAACCAAATTATTCTACAATACAACCAACAAAACGTGAAAAAAATGTAGATAGCGTAAATATCATTCCAGGGGAAGATACCTTCTATATGGATTGCAGATTCCTGCCTTGCTATAAACTTGATGATGTACTTGTAAAAGTAGATGAAGAAGCAAAAAAAGTTGAAGCTGAATATGGTGTAAAGGTAAATTATACAGCCATTCAAAGAGCAGAATCTCCTGCAACACCAGTAGATGCTCCTGTTGCACAAAAACTGGCGAAGGCACTTAAAAAAGTACATGGAATTGATGCCAAATTTATTGGTATTGGTGGTGGAACTGTTGGTGCTGAATTACGAAATGAAGGCTATAATGCTGTTGTATGGAGTACCCTTGATGATCAGGCACACCAGCCAAATGAATATTGTAAAGTAAGCAATCTTATAAAAGATTCTGAAACACTAGTTGAACTCTTTGATAATTAGAAAAGACTGTTAAAATAATAAAGGCTCTGAAAAAAAACTCAGGGCCTTTTTGTTTTGGGAAATTATCTGATTTTTAAGAAGATTCCTAAAATAAAGATAGTTACAAGAATCTGTAATATTACAAATTTAACAAGAACTTGTGTTGGAGACCATCCATGATTTTTTCGCATGTGGTCATGCAGTGGAAATCTGATATTTTCAAAAATTGTAATTTTTAAGAAGCGTTTAAGTGCAACTTTTACAAGTCCCATTCCACCATTTATGAAGATGATAGATGATGTTGCAAAAATTAAAAATGGATTTCCTGTAACCATTACACAAACACCAATGAAATATCCGAGAGCGCGGCTTCCTGCATCTCCCATAAGACAATGGCTAGGAAATGCATTGTGCCAGAGATATCCCATTACCACTCCAACTAAAATAAAAATCATTAATGCCCACTGTGCCCCTACAGATAGGTGAGGAACTAAAAGATAAGTTGAAATACCAATGTGTCCTAAAATAAAGTAACATATGCAGCCTAAAGTTGTAAGTGCAAGAAGAACTAAAGTTGAAGAAAGTCCATCAACTCCGTCTGTACAGTTTGTTGTATTAATTGAAGCCCAGAGCATGATTGTACAGATAACAATGTAAACAACAGGATGAACTGAGAATAATTTTGATGTAAAAGGCAGCCAGAATTTTACAACGTGTTCTGGAGATAATTCCTTTAACCCAAAGTACAGAACAAATGATGTTGTAATGCTGATTATTAAATCAAGGGCACCTTTTAAGTATTCTCCCCAGCTTGTTACACTTCTGTCATCCAGATATCCTGTTAACATTGTAAGCCATGTAATAACAATTACGGCAGCCCTCGCCCATGACATAGGAACTAAAAGAAAGCAAAGCAACACAAATATTGTAACAAAAACTATGCCTGAACCAGTAGGTTTTCCTTTTGCTGCTTCTGCATTGTCTTTTAATGTAAATTCACGACCTCTATCATGTGGCAGCTTATTGTAAAATTTTGGAACAATTTTATAAGTTAAGAAAAATCCTAAATAAACAGCAAAAACAATTAACACTGTGAATGAAGTTAAAAGTCTTGCAGGACCCCAATATTGTTCTAAAAATTCACCTAAATAGTAAAGCATTTTTTTCCATCCAAAAATTTTTTTTAATTCTTAATATGTGTCATATTAGTGAAAATCATGATAACTTCATGGTCATCACAATATTTTATAAATTCATCATCGGTAGGAGTACCTCCAGGCTGAATAATAGCCTTAACTCCAAGTTCAATCAGATTCATAACAGATTGACATAAAGGAATAGGAGAGTCTGCAACAAGAATATCTGCTACAGATTCATTTTCATCAGTTCGCTCTGGTGCTTCCTGAATCAAATTTGTGATTGCCTGTTTCATAGAAACACAGCCTTGGGAAATTGTAAGAATCCTGTTGTTTTTTAACAGCAATGCAGAATAAGATCTTGCGCCTAAAGAAAGCAATGTCCCGAAAGCCATTTCATCAGTGATGTTCTGTGAAGGACGATTTTTTGTTTTGATGTTCCACTTTTTAAATAAAGAAGAATCTCTGGTTTGTAAAAGTAATCCATTACTGATAAAATGACCGTTATACTCAGACGGTTCTATTTTCCCTGTTGGAATAAGTCTTATATTTGTATTTGTGGCAAAAATTTCTTTAGCTTCATCTGTAAAGCCCGGTGCCACAACAGCAATAAAACTGCAGTTTACAATTTCTTTTGCAGCTGTTCCATCTATTACGGCACTACAACCCAAAACAACATCATTAATGTTTTCTCTATCATAGCTGTAAGTTTTTCTGAATGAATCTATTACATTTGTAGAAAGTGATGCCCCTACAATCAGGGATAATTTTACAGCAATTGTGCATACTGTTCCAGTAAGTGGTGTAAATTGAGTTGTAAATTCATAACCATCACTGTTGATACTTTTTACAGACATCTGATTTTTAAGATTTCTAAATAATGTACTTATTAATCCCCATACCAAAGATACATCAGAAAAAATACTATAGCTGATTTCTTTTCCTTGAGCTTTTGTAATACCATTTAAAACCCCTGTATCTGCCGGGAATTTGTAAATGCATGCTTCCTGGTGGTTGTTTAGTCCGTCATGCAGAACCATATCCTTTTTAAGAGGATATGTCAGGTAATTCATAAATTTTTCTTTGTAAATATCACTTTGTAAAACTGAAGTTGCAATTCCGGCATCGTAAGCTGAAATCAGATTTAAAGCTTTTGCTGCAAGATAAGATTTGAATTCCATAGTTACATGACTTGTTTTAAGTTGAATCATGGCTTCTTTGTAATCAGCAGGATCTGTAAGGATAAGCAGATTTTCATAATTTGAAATAACGTTTCTTAAAATGGATGTAATAAGAAAATTTACTGGTTTTATGGCATCTTTCAGTTGATTTTTTTTCAAATTCTTATTTAATGTTGGAAGCACATTTAAGCATACAATCTTTATATAATTTTTATTATAGTCATTATATTTCTGATAAGTATTTTCATCATCCTCAGATTTAACTTCAATAATGTCTTTTATTAAAAGGGAGGCCTCATTAACATAAATACCAGATTTAGAAAAAGAGCTCTCATGCACAACGGGGATTTTCTTTTGCTTAAAAAGTTCTTCAGTTTTATTTGCCGAAAGAATCCTCCAGCCAGCAGAAGCTAAATATTCAGCAAATTCTAAAATTCCTTCTGTATTTTCAACATGAATCAATGCACTCTTTGTCATACATTAATATTAATGAATTACAATATATTTCTCAATCAAAAACACAGGGCAAACGCATTATAAACAAAAATCCGATTTTTTGGCTCCCAGTCACGGTTGCGTGATTCAAAACCGCGCAATAATGCGCTACACGCTTTTTGTGGTATAGAAACTATTGAACTGCAGCTTCGCAGCAGCCATAAAAAGAGCCTTTTTGAACCACGTCCCGCTCCTTCGTCTCAACATTACGGAAAAGCATTTTTAATGCGTTTGCCCT
>JALEPQ010000187.1 GCA_022768685.1 Spirochaetia bacterium | reverse complement strand
ACTGCCGCTTCGCAGCAGCCACAAAAAGAGTGTTTTTGAACCACGCCCCGCTCCTTCGCACCAACATTACGGAAAAGCATTTATAATGCGTTTGCCCTGCAGAAAAAACATAATACTATTGAAATTATTTTATTTGTGTTATTAAATAGTAAAATTATGAGTACATTAAAAGATAACGAAATACCAATTTTCTTTGCAACAGATGATAATTACGCACCTTTTTTAACAGTCTGCATAAAATCACTTCTTGCAAATGCTTCTAAAGATTATTTCTATAAACTTTACGTTTTAACAACACACCTTGATCCTATTATTCAGGGCAGAATCAAACAATCACTTACTCCAAATGCAACAATTGAATTCATTTCTTTAAAAAATGAATTAGATAAAATTCAGGATTTATTCCATTTGAGGGACTATTATTCAAAGGAAACTTATTACAGATTCTTCATTCCAGATCTTTTTCCAAAGTATGAAAAAGTTCTTTATGTTGACTGCGACACAATTCTTCTTGGTGATATTTCAGAACTCTACAACACAGATATTAAAGACTATTTTGTTGCAGCTGCCGTTGAAGAAGTAATGCAGACAGTTCCTGTATTTGGTGAATATGTTGAAAAATTTCTTGGTATAAAACGAGAAAAATATTTTAATGCTGGTGTTTTGCTGATAAATAACAAACGCTTTTTAAAGTTTAAAATTGCTGAAAAATTTGTTGAACTATCAAAACAATACATATTCAGAGTTACACAAGATGAAGACTATCTGAATGTTCTTTGTAAAGATAGAGTTAAGTATGTGGATTTGGGCTGGAACAAAACAGCTTACAAAAATCCAGATTTCGATGATAAAAACTTAAAATTGATTCATTACAAGATTAACTGGAAGCCATGGCACTATGAAAATGTTCTTTACGAAGAATATTTCTGGAATTTTGCTAAGCAAACTGATTTCTATGAAGAAATTCTTGCCATGAGAAATGCTTATGGTCAGGATTTAAAAGACAGAGATCAAAAGCAGTATGAAAATCTTGTTCAGATGGCTATAACAGACTCAAATGATCCTAACAATTACTGTAATACGGTTGCTAAATTTGAAGCCCAAAAACCAAAAGGTTTATTAAGAATCAATTATTTAAAACTCTTAAAAAAATTAATTGGAATTGAAGGACGATAAGATGTCAAAAAAATCATCTGAAATATCAGAAGTTAAAACAATAGAAAAAGCTCCTGATAGAATTGCAGCATTAGCAAAGATTCAGGAATACGAAAAAAATCAATGGTGGACTAAAGATATTGAAGATGATCCTCCTACAATTCCACTTACGCCAGATCAAGTTGATTATGGCCACAGAAAACTGATTAGTAAGATTAAATGTGAATTTGCAAATATAATTGCATGGAGATTCATAAAAAATCTTGTGAAAACTGAACAGATGATTCTTGGACCAACTGAAGGGCTGGAAAATTTTGCCGCACTAAAAAATCAAGGTATTATTATGACCTGCAATCATTTTAATGCCTTTGATAATTTTGCAATCCAGTACGAAATTGATAAGTATCTGAAACATCATGTTTACTGGCGTGTAATTCGTGAAGGCAATTACACTTCCTTCCCTGGTTTTTATGGATTTTTATTCAGAAACAGTAATACTCTTCCACTAAGTAAAAATTTTTCTACACAGAAAAAATTCATGGAAGGTTTATCATATCTTTTAAAAAAGAAGCAGAAAATTTTAGTTTATGCAGAACAGGGAATGTGGTGGAATTACAGAAAACCCCGACCTGTAACACCTGGTGCTTATAAATTTGCAGTAGACAATAATGTTCCAGTTTTACCAATGTTTATTACAATGAAAGATACTGATAAAATTGGAGGAGACGGTTTTCCAATTCAGGAATACACTTTACATATTTTAAAGCCAATCTATCCTGATGCAAACAAAAGTCCAAAAGAAAATATACGTTCTATGGCCAATCAGAATTATCAGATGTGGAAAGAAGTTTACGAAAAGGTTTATGGAATACCACTTACATATATATCAAACGAAGAAACCAACTGATAAAATGGAGTTCTTATGATTTTTTATATCCTTTCAATTGCTGGAGGAGATTTACTTATTATCTTATTCAATATTTTGCAAAATAATAAGACTCATCAGTATTCTACAGCATATATCGTTATGGCAGGAGTTATTACAGCGGTTTTAATTATCGCAATTGATGGAATAGCTTCAGCAATTTGCCGACGTTGTCTACCAGAAAAATGGTTTGATTACAAAACAAAGATTCATACAGCATCTAAAAAAGAGTGTAAATTCTATGATTTTTTAAAGATCAAACTTTGGAAAGATCATATACTTGAATTAGGAATGTTTACAAACTTCAGTAAGCGTCAGGTTTCAAATCCAAATGACATTAATTATATCCGTCGTTTTATTCTTGAATGTAACTACGGAACTGTTTGCCACCTGTCAAATATAGTGCTTGGCTTTGTAATTTGTTTCTTCTTCCCTCTTTCAATTACACTTCCTGCTGCAATTATTAACGCTTTTTTAAGTTTACTGCCAATGATGACATTACGTTACAATTCAAATCGACTTGGCAGAATGCATGCAATTCTTGAAAAAAAAGAAAGCAGATCTGAAAAATAGTATAAATTTTTATAACTAATGACTATCCCCAGTTTTTTCACTATACTATAATTTATGACTTACTTAGGAAAAATTGGGGAACTTACACTTAAAGGTTCCAATATTCAGGAATTTGAAAATCTGCTTGTTAAGAATGCCCGTAAATGTTTAACTGGCGTAGAATGCAAAATTAAAGTTATAGCCGGACGACTTTACATTGAATGTGATGAAAAAGACAGTGAAAAAGTAGAATTCACATTAAATCATCTTTTGGGAATTACAGGTTGGGCAAAAACAATCACATGTGAAAAAAACATAGAAAGCATCTGTGCAGCAGTTAAAGAAGTTGGAAAACAGCTTGCTGATCAGGGAAACAAATCTTTTAAAATCAATACACGACGTGCTGACAAACAGTTTCCAATGAATTCATACGAAGTTTCATGTGAGGCAGCTGGTGATGTAGAACAATTTATGAAAGTAGATGTTCACAATCCAGATTGTATTATTAACATTGAAGTACGTGAACGTTGTTTTGTTTATACAGATTCAGAAGTTGGCTGCAGAGGACTTCCTGTAGGTTCATCTGGAAAGGGCCTTTTACTTCTTTCTGGAGGATTGGATTCTCCTGTTGCTGGTTATAGAATGCTCCGCCGCGGTATGAAGATTGAATGCGTATATTTTCATTCTTACCCTTATACATCGGAAGAAGCTAAACAGAAAGTTGTAACTTTAGCACAAAAATTAGCATACTATGGAATTACCACATATTTAAATATTATTCCTTTTACAGAAGTTCAGATGCGCATTAAGGAAAAAGCACCTGAAGCATGGTCAACTTTAATGCTTAGAGTCTGCATGATGAAAGTTGCAAACATTCTTGGACACCGTTGTAAAGCAAAGGCAATTATTACAGGTGAAAGTGTTGGTCAGGTTGCTAGTCAGACAATTGAAAATATGACTGTTACAGAACATTTTGCAGAACTTCCTATGTTACGTCCTCTGTGTGGAATGGATAAAGAAGAAATAATAAAAGATGCAAATTTCATTGATACTTATGAAACTTCAATTCTTCCTTATGAAGATTGTTGTGTACTTTTCAGTCCCAGACATCCAGTTTTAAGAGGAAATGTTGAACAAGCTGAAGAAATCTATAAATCACTTGAGGTTGATGATTTAATCAGAAAATCTTATGAAGAAAGAGAAATTGTAAAACTTACATTTAACGGTGAACCAGATGTAAGGACAGATGTTCCAGATCCAAACGAAAACTAATTTTTTTGAGGGGAAAATGAAAAAGGAAGAAAAGGAATTAATTTTTAATTTGCTCAAAAATGCCAGTGCCCTGGATAATGGTTTTATAGACAACAGATTTTCTACAGCACCACTTTTTGTTGATGATAATTCAGTTCAAGAAAACACAGCAGAAACTATTTCCGAATCAGATTCCTCTAATAAAATATCATTACCTGCTTCTGCAGAAACAAGCTCAGAAAAAATTTCTTTACAAGAAACTAACTCTGGCAAAACAATTGATGAAATAAAAACAAAAATTTTACGATGTACCCGCTGTCAACTTGCAAGAACAAGAAACAATGTTGTTCCAGGACAGGGAGTTGAACATCCTGATGTTTTGGTTATAGGTGAAGGTCCTGGTTATGATGAAGATATGCAGGGATTACCTTTTGTGGGTAAAGCAGGTATGCTTTTGGATAAAATGCTGAATGCTATCCAACTGGACAGAAAATCAAACTGCTATATTGCAAATATCGTAAAATGCCGTCCACCAGAAAACCGAGATCCCCTGCCAGAAGAACAGTCAGCTTGTTTTTCATTTCTTGAAGCTCAGATTCATATTTTGAAGCCCAAAATGATTCTTTGCATGGGTCGTATTTCCGGAAATAAAATGCTGAACACAGAATCTCCTGTTTCACAACTTCATGGTAAATTTTTTGATTATAATGGGATTCCATTGATGGTAACTTATCATCCCAGTGCATTATTACGGAATGAAGATTTAAAAAGACCTGCCTGGGAAGACTTAAAATGCTTCAAAGCAAAACTAAATCAAATTACAGGAGCCAACTAGCAGCAGGATTATCTTGTGCAAAATTAAATTATGTTTTTAGAAATAATCCTAAATCTTCCTATAAATCAAGGCTTTACATACTCTTATACACCTGAATTAAACGAGAAACCGGAATTACGACCAGAAATTGGTAAACGAGCAGAAATAATGTTCGGAAACAGAAAGACCAGTGGTTTTATAATCGGGATTCAAGAAGAATTTCCAGAAAACTGTGGAACAACCATAGATAAAATCAGACCTGTAAAGAGAATAATTGATAAAGAACCTCTTTTTAACAAAGATTTAATTGATCTTGCTAAATGGATTTCTCATTATTATCTTTGTACACTTGGTGAAGCTATATTTGCCATGATTCCTTCTGGTAGACGAGAAACAAGTGCAGGAGGATTTTCATTTGATGAAGAATTTAATGAATCCAAAAAAAATACTCTTTCTCAAGAACAAAAAAATGCTGTAGATGAAATTTTATCATCAAATTCAGAAAATCAGATATTTCATTATTTATATGGTCCTACAGGAACAGGAAAAACTGAAGTTTTTCTTCAGGCAGCAGAAAATGTACTTGCATCAGGGAAAGGCGTAATTTACCTGGTTCCAGAAATCAGTCTTACAGGACAAGTTGCTAAATCTATTATTGCCAGATTCGGTAATACAGCTGCAGTTCTCCATTCAGGACTTACACCTAGCCAAAGACTTACTGAATGGCGTCGTATTATGCACAAGGAAGCAAGAGTAATTGTTGGTGCCAGAAGTGCCGTTTTTGCACCAGTTCCTGATCTGGGGCTTGTGATTATTGATGAAGAACATGACGGATCTTATAAATCAGGAAATAATCCTCGCTATCATGCAAGACAGGTTGCCATGCATCGTTGTGCTACAGAAAAAATTCCTTTAGTAATGGGAAGTGCAACTCCTTCTGTTGAAGCCTGGCAGATGATGAAAAATGGAACAATTTTTAAACACACATTAACAAAAAGACTGGCTGGTGGAGCAATGCCAAAAATCAGCTGCATTGATTTAAAAAATTATCCTAATGATGGTTGTATTTCAAAACCACTTGAAGAAGAAATTAATAAAACTCTTCAACAGAAAAAACAGACTATTTTATTCTTAAATAGACGTGGATTTACACATTTTTTCAGATGCAATACCTGCGGATTTGAATTAAAATGCAAAAACTGTTCTGTCCCCCTTACTTATCACAAAAACGAAAACCGTTTGCGTTGTCACTACTGTGGATGGTCAGCTTTTCCACCGGAAAGTTGTCCTGAATGTGGTTCTGTTGATATTGGTACTTCAGGATTTGGAACCGAATATATTGAAGCTGAAACTAGAGCAAAATTTCCAAATGCCCGAATTGTCAGAGTTGATACAGACGTTTTCAGTAAAAAAGAAGAACTTCTGGCTTTACTGGAAGATTTTAAATCAGGAAAATATGACATCATGCTTGGAACTCAGATGGTAGCAAAAGGATTAAATTTCCCCAATCTACAACTGGTAGGTGTTATTCTTGCAGATTCAGGGCTTCATATGCCTGACTTTAGAGCTGGAGAAAGAACTTTTTCATTAATTACTCAGGTTGCAGGAAGAGCAGGAAGATATTTCCCAGATGGTAAAGTAATTGTTCAAACTTACAGTCCAACTAAAGAACCAGTCTATTATGCCGTAAAAAATCAAATTGAAGATTTTTACAATTACGAAATTCAACAAAGAGAAATGATGGAATTTCCTCCATTTTCAAGAATTGTAAGAATAGTTTTCAGAAGCTTTAACAGACAACTAACCTGTGAATCAGCTATTACAGCTGCCAGAATTCTTCAGGAAATAAAAACTAAAGGTGTGGAAATTCTAGGTCCGGCAGAATGCCCTATAGAAAAAATCAATCAGAATTACAGATATCAGATTCTTCTAAAAGGGAAATCTGTTATTCCACTACAGGCAATGGCAAGGAAACTTTTATTTAATTATAAACACAATCAAAATGTTTACATTGAATATGATATTGATCCTGTAGCATTACTTTAAACATGACGTCGTATTCCATCAAATTTAATCTGATATAGAAATAAACCGGTTGGTGGAGCAGTAACTCCCGCTTTTGTTCTATCTTTAGCTTCAAGAATTTTCTTCATTGAATCTTCTGGGGCATTTGACTTATCAAGGTTAATTAAGGTTCCAGTTAGTGTACGAACCATTTTCCACAAAAATGCATTTGCTTCAATCTGAAAAACCAAAAGTTCATTTCCCCATATATCATTCTGAATAAAAAAGTGAGCATCATCAATATAGCGATTGGTTGAAACAGACAAATCTCCACTGGCAGCAAAAGATGCACAATCAATTTCACCTTTCAGACATTTACAATAACTATTTAATCGGTCTAAATTTGGAATATAATTTTTTACCTGCCACACATATCTTGAATTATTTGCAGGAATACTTTCAGCAGATGAAATAAAATATCTGTAAATACGGCTTGTAGCACTAAATCTGGAATTAAAATCATCAGAAACTTCTTCCGCATCCAATATTCTTATGTCCTGAGGTAGAAATGCATTCAATGCGCGAATATAATTTTCTTTCTTCATATTATCAACGGGAGAAAGAAAATTTGCAGCCTGCCCTAATGCATGTACTCCACTATCTGTACGGCCAGATCCATAAAGCACAATCTTTTGTTTAAAAATTTTTTCAAGGGCTTTTTCTATTTCTCCTTGAACTGTTCTTTCTGCTTCATTTCCATTTTTATCATCCTGGCGCTGCCAGCCGCAAAAATCTGTTCCATCATAGGAAATTGTCAGGTTTATATTTTTCATACTAGAAATCTTCGTCTTTTATAAGTTTACTCAACTGATCATAGAGGTTTCTTGCATGTTCAAGAAGAGGTCCCGGTTTGTTTTTAGATGATTTTCCAAGTCCGAAAATTCTTGCAATAGCTGTTTTTGATTCACTTAATTTCTGAAGCCTTAACTGCTGATCGTTCTGCTGCCCATATTTATATTCAAGAAGACCACTTAAATAAACCACACCATCCCATCCATAGTTTTTATCCATGTCTGGTCCCATATAATTTAAAGACGAACTTTTTTCTACAGGTTCATTTACAATAGACTGTTGATAAAAAAACAGTGCTTTACTGTAAAACATTTTGGATACAAGATCAAAATTATGACCAGGAACTTCTTTGTGAAGATCTTCAGTCAGCCAGGCAAGTCTTAAAGAAAGCATAGCCTGTTTTAGAGTCGGTACAAAATCTTTAGGGAGATGGTCATAAGTCATTAAAGCCAGCATATAAATTGCACAACCATCATATAAAGAACGCTCTTTTTTTAAATTAAAATAGGGAAAAATATTTTCTACAGATTCTTTTCGCGAACGATAAGTTTCATAAAGTTTATCAGTAATATCTTTATCAAACTTTCCATTAAAATCATTCCAAAAAAAAGCTGTATAACAGTTAGGACAAACGCCTACATCATAAATAAGAGGATAAACCATTCCAAATTTTGCAGAAGGTTCAAAAATACGATGAAGTTCATCTGTTAAAGCACCCGCAATCATACGGCCATTACCACTACGCATAACTTCTTTAGGAAATTCTTTTTTACAAACAGGACAATGACACTTTGTATTGGAGAAATAAGAAATTCCCAGAGCTTTTTTTTCTTCTTTAGCAGCCATAGTTTCCACCATTTATTCTATAATTCTTCTGCTGCAGGATTTTCTGAAACAGACTCTTCTTCAGGAACTATTACAGGAATATCTTTTTTTATAATATTTACAAGAATAGAATCCTTAGAATGATTTATCATTTTAAAATTTGAAGCAATTACATAATTTAATTCAATTTCCTGAATTCCAGTTTCCGTAATTTCGCTAAAATCAGCACGAACTGCATTTACAGGTAAAGTATAATCTTCAAGAGAAAGTAACGTTCCTTCAAGGGTCAGATTTACAGTTGGAGAAACTCCATCTAAAGCAAAATCTTCTGATAAACCGGTTATGAAAACTGGAACATCATTAAAACTTTTAGAAATTATTTCCGGCACAAGTGTAAAAGTAACTTTGTAGGGACCTTTATTTTCTACCGTAAGTAATCTGTTTAATTCAAAATAATTTGTTTCCACAGTAAAGTTTGTTTCAGCATTAGAAACATTAACCCGATTTGTATAAATCTGATTAGTTTTGTTCACGATTGTCTCCGGTCCAGTAACATCCAGATAAGGAGGATTAACATCTATACTATCAATTAAATACCCGTGTGCAACTTCACCAACATAATTTGGAATCAGAGGTATTGATTTTAACACTCTTTTTTCAAGGCTGACCTTTAAAATTTCAGGTTTCACAGTAACTTCAAGAGGATCCATTCCCAACAGCCGGTCAGATTTTTTTAAATTAATTAAAACTTCGTAATTTCCACTTTCCGTAAAATAATCAAGATTCAAAGAAGCATGCAGCTCTGTTGATGTAATTGATTTTAAATCATCTTCATTTCCTCGAATCATAACCTGAACAGAAGAAGGCAAATCATTTACAACAGAAACAAGACCATTTTCTTTTATAGTTAAAGGAACTGTAAAAGTCTGCTTTTTTATCATTGAAGACTGGTGCAAAACATAAAGCATTATTGCCAGTACAAGACAGATAATTTTTACAGGCCATTTATCAAGGATTTTATCAATCAATTGTTTTATGCTCATCGATTGTATCCTCCATTGTTTTTGCATCAGGTGTAATATCCAGAAGATTTTCAAGAATCTTTCTTACTTCTGATGTAGATAAGTCATAATTCAGCTTTGAATCATAGGCAAGACTCAAGGCTCCAGTTTCCTCCGAAACAACAAGTACAACTGCATCTGAAGTTTCAGTTAAGCCTAAAGCAGCTCTATGACGTGTACCGAATGTCTTTTTTATTGAATAATTTTCACTGATTGGAAGAAAACAACCTGCAGAAATAAGTTTTCCTCCCTGAATTACACAGGCACCATCATGCAAAGTTGTATCTTTTCCAAAAATAGTTAAAAGAAGACTGGAAGATAAGTCTGCATTTAATTTTGTACCTGTTTTTACAATATCATCAAGCTTAGAATGACGGGTAAATACAGCAAGCATACCTCTTTTTTGAGAAGAAAGCATTTCTGCTGCAATCAGAACTGCATCAACATATGTATGTTTTGATCTGGAACCAAAAGAAAACCATCCAGTCTGCCCTATTTTTAAGAACAATTTTCTAATTTCAGGCTGGAAAATTACTGCAAAGGCAACAACAAGACCTGGTGCAAGAATATCAAGAATCCACAGAAGAGTATCCAGATTCAAGAGAACTGCAATTCCATAGGCTAAAGCAACAATTACAACAGCTGTAATAATTTGAAGGCTGTTAGTCAGGGAAATAAAATCATAAACTTTATATAAAAGAAAAGTCAGGACAGCAATATCAAGAAAAGGTCTGATAATGTTGTAAATATAAAGAAGTTTATCTATACCAACCATAATAAATATTTTACTACATTATTGAAGATATTTCATCACATTTAAGGATGCTACAGCCTCTTTTACATCATGAACACGAATCATACTGGCACCATTTTTTACGGCAAAAATATCACTTACAATAGTTCCAGTAAGTTTATCTCCGTTTTCTACCATGGTTCCAATGCAGCGTTTTCGTGAAAGAGCCATGAGAACTTTATATTTTGTCTGTTGAGAGCAGAAATCTTTTATAAGCATAATATTTTCTTCAGGAGTTTTTCCAAATCCAATACCAGGATCTAAAAGAATTAATTCAGGATTCAGACCTTTTCCAACAAGAAAATCTGCTTTCTGTAAAAGATATTTTGTAACTACAGAATTTACTTCAGAATCTGTGACTCTTGTTGATTCATTTCCGTAAAATTGATGCATTAAAATTACATTAATATTATTTTCAAGAACTAACTGAATTTTTCTTTCATCATTTTCCAATGCCGTTACATCATTAAAAATATCAGCACCCTCTTCTAAGGCAGCTTTCATAACCTCATATTTCATTGTATCTACGGAAAGAGGAATATCAGATTGTTTTCTTATTTCTTTAATTACAGGAATAATTCTCTTTATTTCATCTTCTGCAGAAACAGGAGTATAACCTGGACGAGTAGACTCACCTCCAATATCAAGAACATCAGCACCTTCTTCAATAAGTTGAAATGCTCTTTCAATTCCGCCACGACTTTTGTCAAAAAAAGAATCTGGAGTAACATTTAAAATTCCCATTACAAATGCAGGTCTTTCTGTTGTAATTTTTTTATTTTTTAATTGAAGCTGCAACATCTTTTATAGCCCTTTCTATATCCTGCAGTGAAAGTTGAGTCATTTCCAGAACTTCTGCTCTAGATCCCTGTTTGTAATATCTGTCTTTAAAGCCTAATACTTTTGTATTAAAAATTTTGTTTTTTGCAAGAAGTCCATCCAGATACTGGCAGATTCCTCCGTTTATAACACCATCTTCTACAAAAACAAAACCTTCATAATCTTTTGCAAGATTAATAAAATACTCTTCATCAAAAGGTTTTATAAAACGTAAAATATATAAATCTGCATAACCACCACTTAAAAGTATGGCACGTATAGCTTTTATTGATTCTGAATAAATACCACCAGTACATACAACAAGAATTTTATTCTTTCTTCCAGACAGTTCATGTTCACTAATATTTTCAATTACAATTTCCGAGCAAGGAACAAAAATTCCCTTGCCTTCTTCAACAGGTGTTGAAAATTCAGGTATTTCAGTAGGACATGAAAGTTTTGGATATCTGATTACAACAGGAGACTTCTGATTTTCCGCCCATTTAAAACAAAGATGCATATCCTTTTCACTGACAACTGAAATCAATTTTAAATTAGGAATTGACCTGAATAAAGCAATATCATAAATCCCCTGATGAGTAATACCATCTCCAGGTACTGCACCAGCCCTATCAACCATAAAAATAGCATGAAGATTCTGTATACAGATATCGTGTATAATCTGATCAACAGAACGTTGAATAAAAGTTGAATAAATACAGACTACTGGAAGCATTCCACCTTTTGAAAGCCCGCCTGCGAATGTAACAGCATGTTCTTCCGCAATTCCAACATCAAAAAATCTATCTGGATATCGGTTTGAAAAGTGTGTTAAACCTGTACCTTTTGCCATTGCAGCCGTTATTGCCACAATTTTTTTGTTTTTCTCGCCTTCTTCAACAATAAGATTTGAAAAAGCTTCTGTAAAACTTAATGTATCATATTTTTCAACAGTTCCGTCACTAATCTGGAATGGTCCTATTCCATGAAATAATTCAGGATTATTTTCCGCCGGACTATAACCTTTTCCTTTCTTAGTAACAACATGCACTACTACAGGACGATGTAATTTTGAAACCCTTAGCAATGCTTTTTCCAAAGCACGTTCATTATGACCGTCAAGAGGTCCGGTATATTCAAATCCTAAATCAACAAATAGATTATTTGTTAAAAAAAGACCTTTTAGAGAACGCTTAAATCTAAAAATAAACTTTTCCAGAAATGAACCAAAATACGGAATGTGGTCTATAACTTTATCAACACGACTTCTAAAACTCTGGTAATGAGTTGTAGTAGCAAGACGACTTAAATATCTGGAAATGGCTCCTGTATTATGATCAATAGACATCTGATTATCATTTAAAATTACAATCAGATTTCTGCACAACAGACCAGCATGACATAAACCTTCAAAAGCAAGCCCCCCAGTTAAAGCTCCATCACCAATAACAGCAACAACTTTACCTTTATTACCGTTGTATTTACGAGCCATTAACAGCCCTAAAGCTGATGAAATTGATGTTGAAGAATGTCCATTAATAAAATAATCATGCTTACTTTCATCAATACTGGTAAAACCTGAAATTCCATCTTTTGTACGCAATGAATTAAACTGATTATAACGACCAGTAAGAAGTTTATGAGTATAGCACTGATGACTCACATCCCAGATAAAGGCATCATCAGGACTGTTGAAAACTCTATGCATAGCAATAGTCAACTCTACTACGCCAAGATTACTTGCCAGATGTCCGCCATTTTTTCCAACCACTTCAATAATGGATTTTCTGCATTCTTCGGCAAGTTGATTAATTTCTTTTTGAGAAAATTTTTTTATATCTTCAGGAGAATGAATTTTATCAAGTAACATTATATAAAATCTTCACATCCTTATTTTTTATTAAAAAAAAAAGACCGCGTAAAATAAAATACGCGGTCAAAAATGACACATGCTGTCGCCTAAAAGTTACTTGCTCTTATGACGATTGCGTCTAAGCATCTTCTTTCGCTTATGTGTCGCCATCTTCTGGCGTTTTCTTTTCTTTCCACAAGGCATGAGGTGGCACTCCTACTTTATAAAGTGTTATTATTATTACAAAAAATTAATATATGGTCAATAGATTTATTTAAAATCTATAAAGATTGATTTTCATAGATTTTAACAATATCTTCCGTATAACTTCCATCTGCATTTCGTACAATCAAGGGCTTTTTTACAGTAAGTCTTGATGCAGCATTTTTTACACCCTTTATTAAAACCAGATTTGGTTCAGTTCCTTCAAAAGGATGAACAAATTGAATAACTTTAGGTTCAATATCATATTTTACCATGGTACAAAAAATCTCTGACAGTCTGAAGGGTCTATGTATCATATAAAAAGAAGCTTTAGTTTTTAATAAAAGCTTTGATTCCCGTAAAATATCATCCAGATTACATAAAACTTCATGTCTGGCAATTGCCTTATAATCATTTGGATTTTGCTTTCCATGTTCATTAATCATGTAAGGAGGATTACAGGTAATAAAATCAAAGCTGTTTTTTTCAAATATTTTTGAAGCCGATTTCAAATCACCTTCAACTATATTTATTTTATCCTGTATTCCGTTTAGTTCCACACTTCTTTGGGCCATCTGTGCACATTCAGACTGAATTTCAATACCGGAAATAATTGCATCGGGAATTTTTTTTTCAAGTAAAAGTGGAACAATTCCGTTCCCGGTACAAAGATCAAGACCTTTTGCATTCTTTTTTTCATCAACCATATCAGCCAGCAATACAGCATCAATTCCAAAACAAAACTTTTCTGGATCTTGAATTATTTTATTTCCGTTGTGCAGAATATCCAGGCGTTCATTTTCTTTTAAAAACATTTCTTCATTATATTAAGTTCTAAAAAAAAGTAACAGATTCTAATTCTGAACAAAATCAGAAATAATTTCGGCAACTTTTTTTATATCAGAATCAGACGCTGTAAATTCAACAACTACACTGCCAGGAATATCTTTTATGTAAGTGTATTGTTTTTTTGCATATTTACAGCTGTCATGTTTAATCCTGTCTTTTACAGTTTCAATATCTTCATATTCAAAAAATTCACTGTAACCGATTGCTTTCATACCTGGAGTATCTTTAGAATACCCTCTT
>JALEPQ010000207.1 GCA_022768685.1 Spirochaetia bacterium | reverse complement strand
ACCATGTTAGACTTTAGATTATGGAAGTTTCAAGAAAAGCAAAAGGCGCCCTTTTAAGACTTGCAGGTCAATTTCCTGTAGTTGGAATAACTGGTCCACGGCAAAGCGGAAAAACAACCCTTGCAAAAATGACCTTTCCAGATAGAAAATACGTTTCTTTTGATGATAAGAACCTTCGCACACTGGCAGCTTCAAATCCAAAAGATTTTCTCGAGGCATTTCCTGACGGTGTAATTATTGACGAAGCACAAAAAGTTCCCGAGATATTTGACGCAGTCAAACTTTTTGTAGACAGTAAAAAATATGAGCCGGGAAAATACATACTCACAGGCTCAAGTCAATTCAAACTGAAAGAAAACATGACCGATTCCCTTGCAGGACGCGCAGCCTTTTTACAGCTTCTTCCCTTTTCTCTTAGTGAATTAAAAGATTCAAAACTTCTTATGCAAAATCCCTATGATGTAATTTTCAAAGGCTTTTATCCACCCCTTTATGATAGCGAAAAACATTTTATTCCTGATGACTGGTTTGAAAGCTATATAGACACTTATCTTGATTTTGATGTAAAAGAACACATAACCGCTACGAATATTTCAACCTTTAAGAAATTCATACAGATCTGTGCACTTTATTCAGGACAGCTGCTTTCTATGGAAAGTATATCAAAGAATATTGGCGTTTCCGCACCAACAATTAAGCAATGGCTTTCTATTCTGGAATCTTCCTTCATCATACATTTTCTTGAACCAGACCTGAACAATCTGGGACGGTCTATTGTAAAAACTCCAAAACTGTATTTTACAGATACAGGACTTTTATGCCATCTGCTCAGAATTAATTCAAAGGAAGAACTCTTATTAAGTCCCTATAAGGGAGCTGTTGTTGAAACCTTTGCCGTTGCAGAGCTCTTAAAATCCCGCTATAACATTGGCAGAAAGCCAGAACTTTCATTCTTCCGCGATTCAAAAGGTTTTGAAGTTGATACAATTGCTGACTGGAAACACACCTATGCAATCGAAATCAAAAGCACCTCAGACACAGAACAAAAACTTTCTGCCAATACAAGAAAATATGTTTCCCTACGGGAAGATACACAATGTAAAGGTACAGTTTTCTATCTCGGAGACATCACCTGCACCATCAACGGCATTCAGTATGTAAGCTGGCATGATTGGGATTCTTTGATATAGGATACTCTATATCGTTCAAAAATCTTTTTTCTTATATCCTCGTTCAAGCCTTCTCCATAAGCTTTTCTTCTGCCTGTTCGCTTTTGCCAGAATTTGATTTTAGGGAGGCTTTGCGGAATGACTTTATACGAAATTATTTCGTTGGCTATTGATTTAGCCATTCTCATTCT
>JALEPQ010000174.1 GCA_022768685.1 Spirochaetia bacterium | reverse complement strand
CGAAGGAGCGGGGCGTGGTTCAAAAACACTCTTTTTGTGGCTGCTGCGAAGCGGCAGTTCAATAGTTTCTATACCACAAAAAGCGTGTAGCGCATTATTGCGCGGTTTTGAATCACGCAACCGTGACTGGGAGCCAAAAATCGGATTTTTGTTTATAATGCGTTTGCCCTGTCTGATTATGAATCAAGCATTATAAATTATGAGTATTTTTGATATAATTTCCTCATGCTAAACTGTAATGAAATAAATCTTGTTTTAAATGAACTTGATTTAACTGGTGCCTTTATTCAGGAAATTATCCAGCCTACTTATGATGTACTTTCACTTTACACTTACAAAGAAGGTCAGGCAAAAACTGTTTTTATCTGTCTTGCGCAAAATGAATGCCGTATTAATGAAACAAGACGTAAAATTACAAAAAATGATAAGCCATTACGTTTCATGGAATTTTTGAGAGCCCATATAAAAGGATGCAGAATCAATTCCTGCTCACAAATCGGCTATGAGCGTATAATCAAAATGGAATTAAGCAGAACAATTTATGCCGAAGATAAGTCAGCCAGAGAAAACATAAATCATATTAGATTAGGTTCCACTGCGTTCAACACTTCAAAGAATGCTTATTCAATTTCTGATACACAGGACGAAAATCAGGAAACTATTGAAAACTACATTCTTTACATAAAACTGTGGAATAACGCCGCAAATGTAATTCTTTGTGATGAAAGTAATAAGATTCTGGAAACAATGTACAGACGTCCTAAAAAAAACGAAATGAAAGATGAATTTTTCGTTGAGCCAGAAATTGATTTTGCAAAATATATTGATATAGAACAGCGTTTTCCAGTACGAAATATTCCTCAGGAATATATTGATGAAGCTGCACAATTTAATAAAACAGTTTCATTCAATTCATTTATAGACCAGTGGTACTCAGAGCATGCAGCAACACTTTCCAGAGAAGCTTTACTGGAAAAAGCTGAAAAATGGTACAATATAGTCCGCTCAAAAAGAGAAAATGCCCTCAACAATCTTCTGGAAAAACAGAAAAGTTTTGAAAATGCAGATCAACTGAAACATCAGGGGGATTTAATTTTATCTTATGGCTACCTTATTTCCGGGGATTCAAAATTTCTTGAATGCGAAGATTATGAAACTGGAAAAACCGTACGTCTTGTAATTGACCCTAAAAAATCTGCCCATGAAAATGCAGATGAATACTACAAAAATTACAAGAAAGCGCAAAGTGGTGCAAAAGAACTGATTCATGACATTGAGATTGCAAAAAAACAACTTGAAAAACTAGAGTCCCAATATTCAGAAATTTTAAACGAAAAAAACCCTGTAAAAATTGAACAGATGCTTCGTCATGATTCTACTCCAAAACAACAGCTTAAGAAAAAACATCCTGGATTGGACTACACTGTAAACGGATGGTTGATTTATGTTGGACGTGACGCAAATGAAAATGATGAACTTCTCCGTCATTATGTTAAAGGTGATGATTTATGGCTGCACACCAGAGATTTTCCTGGAGGATATGTTTTTGTAAAGGCAAGAAAAGGCAAAACTGTTCCGCTTGATATTCTTCTTGATGCAGGAAATCTTGCAGTTTATTATTCCAAAGCCCGTAAAAATACTAAAGTGGACTTATACTACACTCACGTAAAATATTTACGAAGAGCAAAAAATGGCCCAAAAGGACTTGTCCTTCCTACTCAGGAAAAAAATCTGTGTATAACTCCTGATAAAGAACGCCTTTCAAGACTTGATGCTTTGCACAAAGAAGCAGAAATATAATAAAATATTAATCAGGAAAATATTATGAGTAAATTAGAAAATAAAAAAATTGCAAAATACGCAACTAAACCTTTAGCTGATTTCAGTTGTCCTAAATCTGTAGTAACAATGGTTTTATTTCCATCCACTTCATTCTGGTCTGTCCACTTTACAATGACAACCGTACGAAAATTCTTTTTGCTGCAATGGAAACAGAAACATCATCTGACTCACTATCCAATTATTAATGTTGAATCTGATTTAGATTATAAGATTCCTTTTACGCCTTCAAAAATTTATGTATACATGGACTTCAGTGCATTTTTCTGCAGACCATTAGGGATGCTTTATCATCGTCTGGGAATGGCAAAGTCAACAAAGTTCAGCAACAATTTCTTCAAATTTCTGACCCACATGTATAACTGTGCTTATGACATTTATACATTCAGCATGACCACAACAAACCGTCCAGACTATGAAGAAATGCCTCAGTTTGTAACCATCCATAAAAATGATCCTCATTATTTATGTGTACCTAGTCTCCACGTAACAATTGCCTGCGGAACTTACATTTTTCATAAACATTATCTTTCAACTGTTTTACCAGAGGAAGAAGCTGCACCTCGAATTGAAGAAATTCGTCAGGAAGCTGTAGCTATTGTTGAAAGTGTTCTTTTTGTAAAACAGCACAGTGTAAATTGTGTTCCAGCTGCACTTTACATGCTTACAGCAACTATGCCAGAAGATTTTTTCCCTAAAGAAACCGCATTAGATTTTATAGATATGCTTTTCCAGAATCCTGATGACCTTTCTCCAGAGATTGCTGAAGAAACAAGAAATCATTTTAAAACTGTTTACAACCAGTTCTATGAAGAAAATAAAAAGTGTGGAAAATGGCAGGAACCTGTGAAAAACTGGCTTATCAATCATGCTAAAAAAACTAACCAGAAGCTTTAAATACTCAACTTTCTTCCTATTACTTACTATCGACTAGACACTATGTTTATAGTATAATAGTTGTGTGTTTGTTGACAAATTAGGAGAAATTAAAGCTATTGGGTTTGATATTGATGGTACACTTTACCGCACCTGGAAACTAAATATTCGGGTGTGGCCACATGTACTTTGTCATTTAAACTTCTTTTTAAATTACAGTAAAGTGCGTAAAATCATGCACCAGACTGAAGGTGATTCAGATTTTAAAAATCAGCAGATTAGATTAATGGCAGAAAGATTAAATAAATCTGTTGAAGAAACTGAGCTGCTTCTTCAGAAAAATGTCTACAGTGGAATGAAAAAGCATTTCACAAAAATCAGACCATGTAACGGTGTTGTTCAACTTATAAAAGATTTAAAACAAGCCGGTTACAAAATCGCTATTCTTTCTGATTTTCCTCCTGAACAAAAAGGTGATATCTGGGGTATCAGGGACTTATGTGATGTAATTCTTGGCTCAGAAGAAGCAGGAGCTCTAAAACCTGCAAATCTGCCTTTTAAAACAATGGCACAAAAACTGGATATTCCAGCAGAAAATATTCTCTATGTTGGAAACAGCCATAAATACGATATTGACGGATCAAAAGCTGCTGGCATGAAATCTGCATGGTTAGTTTTACCTTTATCTGGAAGATTCAAGAAATCTGACAAAGCTGATATCGTTTTCTGGTCATATAAACAACTTAGAAAAATTTTACTTAAAAAGTAACTTCAAGTACGCAAGGGGAAGCGTGTATATCATAAAAAAATGGTGTGGGACTCATTATGGAAATCGTAATTGCAATTTTAGTATCTGTAGTAATTTCTTTGGGAATTTCATTGTATTTTCACAAATTAAGCCAGAATAATAACAACATGGATATTATCCGAAAGTTCACTGCTAAAAGACAGAAAGATCTTGAAGACTTATACCAGACCATTCAGGACAGACTTAACAACATTGTTACTGAATTCAAGGCTCAGCAGACTCAGGCAAATGCTGCAATTAAGCTTTTTAAAAATCAGAATGAAGAATTTAACGAAAAAATAAAGTCTTTGGATCAGAATATTGCTGCCATTCAGCAGATTGAACAGCAGATAGCAAAATATCAGTCTGCATTAACAGAACTTAACGATATGACTGATAAAGTTGAAGAAAATCTTATCAGAATTCATAAAGAAAGTGGAATTATTGATAAACTGGATTCAAAGATTTCAGAACAGCAGAAAAATATTGATTCCCTTGAAAAACACATTCCAGAAGTTACAGAAAGCTTTAAAAATTACAACGGTGAACAACTTAAAGCAATAGGAACAACTTTATTAAAACAATATGAAACAAGAGCCGCAGAATTAGGTGAAGCCATAAAAAAATCACAGGCAGAAGCAGAAAAAATGCTTAATTCAGTTCAGCAGAATATTCAGCAGGTTTACGATGATGCTGCAAGAAGAGCAGAAAGTCTTGAAGATACTGCATTTGAACATTTAAGTGAAAAATCACAGGCTCGCTCTGAAGAATTTGTTCGTCAGCTGGAAAATCAGACAACTACTTTACAGCAGGAACTTAAAAACCAATTTGCTCAAGTTTCTGCTGAAATTACAGAAAAATATAATGAACTTTCAGAATCAGCAGATTCAACAATTAAAGAAATTAAAGAAACATTTGAAACAAAAAAATCTGCTACTGAAAAAGAATACGAAGATTCTGAAAACAAGATGCTTTCAGATATAAAAACAAGACTTTCAAATATCAATGAAAGTTTTAATAAAAACATGGATTCTCTTTCAGAAAAATACACTGATAAAGTTAATGCCATGCAGGAAAAATACACTACCCAGCTTGATTCAATTGGTGGAAAAAATGACAGTATAATTGCAAAAATTACAGCCCGCTTTGAAGCAGACAATGCAAAAATTGATGAAAAATATTCTACTCAACTTTCCAATATTCAGGCTAAAAACGACAATAATTTCAGTTCCCTTGAAGCAAAATTTGACTCTGATTATCAGAAACTTACAGTAAAATATCAGACTGCTTTTGAAAAAGTAAATAATTCAAATGATAAGCAGATAGCTGAATTCAACGAAAAATATGAATCAGAAAACAAAAAACTTCTTGAAAAGTACAATAACCTTATAAACGGATTTTCTGAAGACAGCGACTTAAAAATCAATGAATTCACACAACTTATTCAGTCTAAATTAGATCAGTTCACAACAGAAAATGCTTCAAAACTAGATCATTTTACTCAGAATAATCTGGAAAAATACAATCAGATTGTTTCAGAAAATGAAACAAGACTTAATGAACTTACAGAAAACACTAAAAACCACATTATAAATCTTACTCAATCAACAGAAAATGAAATTTCTCAGATTGCGCAGAAAACAGCAGACAGAATCTCTAAAATCACAGCTGATACAGAAAGCCAGCTGACTCAAATCAACTCAGAAACAGCAGCAAAAGTTTCAGCTCTTTCTGAAAATACAGACAGCAGACTTAATAAAATCTCTACAGATATAGATTCAAAAATTACAGAACTCTCAGAAAACACTGATAACCGTCTTAATAAAATTTCTACAGAAACTTCTCAGAAAATTTCAGACTTTGTTACAGAAAGTAATGAAAAACTCAAAAATATCAGAAGTCAGAGTGCACAGGAAATTATTGCAATTGAAGAAAGTACAAATCAGAAAACTGCTGCACTTGAAAACAAAAGAGATGAGCTTATTGCCAGAATTCAACAGGAAAATGAAGAAAGAATCGGCTCTATCAAAGACAAATATGATGCACAGTTCCAGAATATCAGCGATACCTGCAGCACCCAGCTTCAAAATATTACAGAAGATTTTACTTCACAAATCAAAGAGCTTACAGCCCTTGAAACCCAGTACGATAACCAGATTGCAGGCTTAAATGGCCAGATTTCTGAACTTGAAACTGAATACAACAAAAAACTTGAGGCATTAAATAGTAGTATTTCAGACAGTCTGAGGGAATGTAAAACTCGTTCAGAAGCATTACAGAAAAACATTGAAGAAATGCAGGACAATCTTGCTGAAATAATTAAAAAAGTGTCTGATGAAACACAAAATTCAGTACAGGATGCAGAAAACGCAGTTGCAGACATTCAGTCTTTTTGTGCTGAAGCTGTAAAGAAAACTGATTTACTGAAACCTCAGATTGAAGCAAAAATAAAGGATATTAACGCACAGATTGATACATTCCAAAGAGAAACAGATTCAAAACTTGGTTCACTGGAAAAAATAATAACAGATTCTGTAAAACTTGCAATTGCCGAAGGAGAAAAGAAAAATACACTTATTCTTGAAAAAGTAGACAATCAGCTTGATGCTTACAGAAAAGATATTGAATATAAACTTTCACAGATTCAGTTCTCCCAGTCAGATGTAGACACTCTTGAAAAAAGTCTTAAAGGCTCTATGGCAGAAGTTCAGAATCGCGTATTAAAAGATTTTGATTCGTTTACCACACAGCAAAAACAAAAACATGAAGAATTTGCTGCAACTATCAAAGAGGACTCAAATTCGCTTGAATCAAAAATTACAGAAATCAATAAGTCTCTTGATGATTTAAAAGAAACTGCAACTGGAAAAATGAGTCTTAAACTTCAGGAATTCCAGCATCAGTTTACCCAGAATCTTTCTGCAAAAAATGATGAAATTGACACTTCACTTTCCGGATGGAAACATGAATTAGATTCAAAACTTGAATCCCTTACAAATTCTTATGAATCTTCCAGAAAAAAGTTAGAATCTGATTATCTTGAAAAATTAAAAGAAAACGTTTCTGCTTTGCAGACAAAAGCAAACGATCAGTATGCAAAAACATCTCAGAACATTGAAGTAAACAAAGCTGAAATGGAAAATGCAGTTCATGACATTAAGGAAAGCTTGAATAAATTCAAATCTGAAACAAATAATTCTCTAAGTGACTTAGTACAGAAATCTGAATTACAACTTAAATCAGAAATTGAACGTAATGTAAATTTAATTCAAGATAATTTAAGCAAAGTTCAGAATAAACTTTTAAGTGATTTACAGGATTTTGAAGAAACTATTAAAACCCGTCAGGATACAGGCTCTTCTTCAATTGATGCAGCTCTCAGTGAATTCAACACATGGAAACAGCAGATTAAAACTCAATTTGAAGACTCAAAAGCTTTATTTGAAGGCGACATAGAAACATTTAAATCTTCTACAGATGCAAAGCTAAAAGAAGCAGGACAATCTTTACTTCAGAACATGAATACTTATGCTTCAAAAGTTCAGCAGCAGCACGAAGAACTGGAAAATCAGATTTCAGGACTAAAAAATCAGACAGAAGATTCTATAGAACAATACCAGCAGCGTGCAGCACAGATTCTATCTCAGTTAAACTCTATGTACAACGAAATGGTTTCTTCTACAGAAAACAGAATTAAAGATATTGATGAAAAAGCTACTGCAAAAATTGAAATTCTCAAAAAAGATATTCAGGATGCAGCAGAAGCAAACAGAGCAAATCAGTCAAATATGATTTTAAAAATGCAGGATGATGCAAACAATCTTCAATACAGCATTTCAGAAATCTCAAAAGAAATACAGAATGTAAAAGCCAACATGCAGATTTATGAAAAAGCAGATTCTATGAAGAAGACACTGGAAGATAATCTTCAGACTTTAAATCTTGCTTTTGCAAAAGTAGAAAACTACAAAAATACTGCAGAGGACGTAAATTCTCAGTACAATGCCATTGTAAAAATCAACAAAGATATTTCTGCTCAGCTAGAAGGAATTGAATCACAGAAAAACAGAGTTACAACTCTTGAACAGCAGTTCGGAAAGATGATAGCCCTTTCAAACACAATTGATGAAAGAATTCAGTCTTTAAATACTACAAAAGATGATTTACAGTCAATGGAAGTTACTGTTCGTGATTACCATGACAGCTTGCGTCATATCAGCGAACAATTTGAACGTCTTGAAAAGAAAGATGAAACAATAAACAGAATTGCTAAAGATGTTGATACTTCATGGGAAAAACTTAGTGAACTTGAGCAGAGAATAACAGACTGTAATCGTCAGACAGTTTCTTTACCTCAGGAAATTAAAGCAGTTCAGCAGAATGTTGATAAGATTTTATTAAACGGTCCAAAAATCACAGATGCAATTGCCCGTCTTGATAAACTAAATTCTGCAATGGCAGATACAGACAAACATCTTGATGCAATAGCTTCTGCTCAGACCGGAATTAAAAAGACTGAACTTGATTTACAGACACTTAATCGTGAAATTAAATCTAAATTTGATATTCTTCAGCAAATTACAAAAGAAAAAGTTTCACAGAATCCTCCAAAAGACAAAGGACCTTTTTCACCATCGGAAAAAGACACTATCAGAACACTTAAACGTGAAGGCTGGACAATTCAGGAACTTGCATCAAGATTCAATAGAACTCCTACTGAAATTGAAATGTTACTTGAACTTGCAGATGAATAATAAAAATAATTTATTTGCATAAAAGGCAGACAACATAAGCTTCAACAGCATCACTAGTACCAACCGGCGGAAGTTTTTCGCCGGTTTTTGCTTTAACAAAGACCTGATTTTTTTCTACACCCAGAACTGATGCAATAGAAGCAATCACTTTTTCTCTATAAGGTATAAACTTAGGTTTTTCAAGCTTAACTACACAATCAAGATTTTCAATTTTCCAGCCATCTGTATATACCTTATCCATAACTGTTTTTAATAAAAATGCAGAATCGGCATCTTTCCATTTAGAATCTTCTGGTGGAAAAAACGAACCTATATCACCAAGTCCTGCTGCACCCAAAACAGCATCTGTAACTGCATGAAATAAAACATCCCCGTCAGAATGACCATCTTCACCTCTTTCAAAAGGCAGTTCAATTCCACCCAGCAAAAGTTTTCTTCCTGAAACAAGTCTGTGCAGATCGTATCCAATTCCAACTCTAATCATAAGTCAACTCCGCTAAAAATGTAATTTCTTTAAATCTTCAGGATATGTAATTTTTATATTTGCAGGATCACCAGCTACAATCTTAACTTTTCCATAATATTTGCCCCAGATTTCTGTATCATCTGTATATTCTTCTGGTTCTTCACTGGCAGAAGTATGTGCTTTCAGAAGTTCGGAAAATCTAAAACCTTGAGGTGTCTGTACTGCAGTAAGTTTTGACCGCTGTAAATGCCGTAAAACAAATCCTTCATCATCAATTTCTTTCTGAGTGTCTACAGGAGTAACTCCTGGTACGGCAGCTCCATATTTTCTGGCACCATCTATTGTATCAAGAATTATTCTTTCACTTACAAAGGGACGGGCTCCATCATGAATAAGAATTATTTCAGGATTATTTTTTACAGCTAAAAGACCATTGTATACAGATTTCTGTCTGGAAACTGAACCTTCTACTATATCTGGAAACTTTCTGCCTGTGTTCTTTAAAATAGATTGAAGTTCACTATCAGAGTAAAGGGCATTTTTACATTCATCTTTACCACCAATAGGACAGGTTATGATAAAATCAGAAATTTCATATTTTTTAAGACAGGCCTTTAAAAAGACTTTAGCACTGCTTGATAAAACAGTGCCATTATCATAAGGTAAGTATTCTTTTTTTATTCCGCCACCAATTCTTGTTGAAGAACCGGCAGCAGTAATAATAATTCCAATTTTAGAATTCATCATCAGAAAAATCGTCGTCAGAATCCATATCATCAGCTGATGAATCTTTATCATCAGAATCATCACTGTCTTCTGAATCTCCATCATCTGACTTATTAACATCATCCATTAAGTCTTCATCATCATCTTCATCATCTAATTCAATGATGTGTTTTACTTTCTGAACTGCACCAAATGGTTCAAGTTTTGTATGAATTTCATTTTCAATTTCTTTTTCAGACTTTCCTAATGCATAAGAAATTTCATCAATAAGAAGTTTTTTTGCAGAATCATAAAGCTTGCGTTCAAGAATTGGAAGTTCTTTTACTTTACTTCTGTTGTAAAGACTACGAACAATTGTAGCAATATCTTTTACAGTTCCTTTCTTTAATAAATCAAGGTTCATTTGATATCGCATTTTCCAGTCTGAAGTAATAGGTTCACATTCTTCGGAAAGAAGATTCAAAGCAGCCTGAGCTTCTTCAGCAGAAACTATCTGACGAATACCAAGATTTTCTGCATTTGCAACAGGTACCATTACAACCATATCTAAAGCTTCAATATAAATCTTGTAATAAGTTGTAACAGTATCTTTAAAATTTTTTTCAAAAATCTCAATGATTTTTCCAACACCCTGACTAGGGTAAACGACCTTCTGGTCAACACTAAACTTTACATCCATGATAG
>JALEPQ010000096.1 GCA_022768685.1 Spirochaetia bacterium | reverse complement strand
CTACTCATTTGAGAAAAAACATTGTTTTCTGCTTTCAAAATTTCAGCTTCTGCCTGATATAAAGCTTTTTTTTCCTCATCAGAAAGTTTATCCAATGCTTTACCAAAGGATTTTTTTTCATCAATTTTTTTATCTAAAAAGGTCTTTTTTTCTTTCTCTGACAAAGTTTCCAGAAATTTTCCTTCCTGTATTTTCTTTTCAATTTTATTTTTTTCAAAAGCATTTTTTTCAGCAGAATTCATTTTACCAAGAGCTTTACCTTCAATTATTTTTGAAGCAATTTTTCCCTGAAGATAATTTTTTTTATCTTCATCGGACATCTGAGCAAAACGTTCTCCTTCATTTTTTAATTCTGCTATTTTCTGACGCCCATAAGCAATTCTATCTTCATAACTTAATGATTTTAAGAAATCCTTTTCAGCCTTCGCCTGTTCTTCCATAGCTTTTTTATAGGCTTTTTTTTCATCCGGTGACAAAGATTTCAGTAATTCTTTTTCAATTTTTTTCAGACTATTTTCTTCATTTTCCAGGATTTTTTTTCTATCTTTTAAAGTCTTTTTTGTTATAAGATTTTTTAACTGAAGAAAATCCTGAAGTGCATTTTTATATTCTTCAGATGCAGGATCCAGGGAAAGCAGATATTCCAGTTTTTCAAACATTTCCAATAAAACAGGATTTGTACTATCATCTTCAAAAAGCTGAGCTAACAAAATTATAGCGTTATCCAAATTTCCTTTTTCAGCTTCATTAAATACTGACGAATAAGTTTTAAAATTTTTTGAAACAGAATTTTGATTTCCACAACCTCTCAGGCAAAGAATCACAATTAAAACAGCACAAATAAGAGCTATTGCTGGAATAGCTGATTTTTTATTAACTTTCATTTTTAAAATCTCCTCTTTTATCACTTATTCCAATTCAGATTCCTGATCATATTCTATTAAATCTTCAGTACCTGAAGTCAGGCTGGTAGAATCTGTATTCTGTAAAGATCGTTCTACTTCTTCAAGAATTCGTCGTCTTCTTTCCGCTTCCATGGCTTTTCGTTCTTCTTCTATTTTTCTTAATTTTTCTTCAAATTCAATTTCCTCAGCAAGTCTGCGTTCAGCATCTTCTTTCTGGCGGGCAGATTTTCGTTCAATTTCTTCCCTCATCTGTAATAATGACTGTTGTTCTTCTGCATACATCTGTTCACGTGCTGCATTAAGTCTTTCTTCTTCTGCCTTCTGCTCTGCTTCAGCCTCTTGCGCAATCCGTCTTTCTTCAATTAATTTATCAACTTCTTCTGTCAGAACTTTTATTATATCAAGTATTTCTTCTTTTTGAGGATCATCTGGTACTGCAAGAATGTAGTTCGAATAATCTTTCAGGGCATTTTCATATCCTTCCTGAATAAGGTAAGCATTAGCTCTGTTCAACATGGCTTTGTAAAATGTTTTATCTGCAGCAAGAGATAATGAATAACATTTTACAGCATTTGCATAATCCTTCTGCATAAAAAAAGCATTACCCTGATTATATGAAAGCACCTTTTTATTAGTCCCGGGAGTTCGTAAACCTCTTTCAAATGCATTTACAGCTTTTTCAAAATCTCCATTCTGGCAATAAGCTAGCCCTAAAAAATTATGTGCATCTAAAGATGCTGTTCCATTTTCAATTTCCTGTTCAAGAAAGATTACAGCCTCTTCACTTTTATTCTGTTTGAACAGACTTTCTCCAGTAGATTCTCCAAAACAGCAGCCTGAATAATAAAAAATAAGAAAAACTGCAACCAATTGATTTTTTTTCATGAATGATTTTTTCCTTCTGATTTGACAGAGTTAATTAAATTGTTTACTCTAATTATCGAGTTATTTTATAATTAATTTAATTTTACTATATCAGTTCGGAGAGTATTATGGGAGTTATCCCAATTATTTTAATTTCAATTCTAGCTGTAGTAATCAGCGCCTTAGGTTTCTTAATCATCAAGTCTACTCTAGCACCAAAAAGACTGGAAGCTATTCCAAAGTTAATTAAACAAGGAAAAACTCAAAATGCCATAAAAGCTGCAAAGCAGATTTTAGCAAAGGATCCAAAAAATTATAAAGCCCACTATTATTTAGGAAAGGCTTATCTTAAAGATAATCGTTTTGAATTAGCACTTGTAGAATATAAGACTGTTAATGACAACGCCCTTTTCGGAGAGGATTTAAACGAATTAAACTTCCGTAGAGAGTATTCAGAAATTCTGCTCAAAAACAACCAGCAGAATGAAACATTAAAAAATTTTCTTCTTCTTACCAAACTAGATCCTCATAATGCAGAATACTTTTACCAGGCAGGTGTAATTTACGAAGCTCAGAATCGTTACGATGTTGCATTAGGTTTTATGCAGAAGGCAGCTGCAATCGATAAAAAACATGCAAAAGCTCATGCGGAAATTGGACTTATGCTTTACAGAACAAAACAGTTTAACGAAGCTAAAAAAGAAATCGATATGGCTTTAAAACTTAGTCCTGAAACATATTCATCATATTATTATCTTGGAAAAATTCTGAAAGACGGAAAAGATCTGCAGGGCGCTTTAAAGGCTTTTGAAAAAGCACAAAGGGATCCTGATGTAAAACTAAAATCCATAATTGAACATGGTTCTTGTTATATGGTTGCAGGAAGACTTGATAACGCTGCAGTAGATTTCCAGAGAGCAATTGATCTTGATAAAAACAATCAGATTCCAGAAACACTTTACGCCAGATATTTTCTTGCCACCTGTTATGAAAAATCCCGAAAAATTGATAAAGCAATTGAACAGTGGGAAATTATCTACAAAACCAATAAAGGTTTCCGTGATGTATCTGCTAAACTTTCAGAATATAAAGATTTACAGTCTAATGATTACTTAAAAGATTATCTTACTTGCAGCAATGAAGAATTCCCTATGATCTGTAAAAATGCTGCCATGAAAGCTCTTAAACTGCAGGTTTTAAGCTGTGATCCTCAAAAATGGGGTTGTCAGATTACAGCCGTAAATGCAGGAGATGATAACTGGATGAACGTAAGAAAGCAGGTTTTATTGCTTCGTTTTTTCAGAGACCCGGAACCTGTAGAAGAAGCAAAAATCCACGAATCTTTAGATGCCCTTAAAACAATGGGTTGTGTAAAAGGATATCTTTTTTCAAGTTCAAGTTTCGCCGCCGCTGCAAAACACTATGCAGAAGGCCGGCCTGTTGAACTTATAGAAAAACAAAAACTGGAAGCAATTCTTTCAAAAGCTGGTTCATAATGAAGATTCTGTGTGTTTCAGATTATGTAGATCCATTAATTTATAATCAGAACGTAAAGTCAGCTTTTTCTGATATTGACCTGATTTTATGTGCTGGTGATTTACCCATGGATTATGTAGATTTTATTGTAACAGTGTTCAATAAACCTACCTATTTTGTTTTTGGAAATCATAATCTGGAAGAACTTGGATTTTATCACAACCTGATTACAAAGGATAGTAAATCCCATTGCAGACCAGATGTTTCTATGAATCATACTCATGGTGCTGCATACCTTGGATTCAAAGCCCTTACAGTAAACAGCCTTAAAATAAACGATCCCGTTACAAATAAAGAATCTCCATTACTGATTGCAGGAGCTTCAGGTTCCTTAAAATACAACAAAGGTTTATGTCAGTATTCAGATTTTGAAATGAGAAGAAAACTTTTTCATCTTATTCCAAGACTCATTTACAATAAGCTAAAATACGGCCGTTATCTTGATATTTTTATGACACATGCCTCACCAAGACACATTCATGATAAAGAAGACCCTTGTCACAAAGGTTTTGACTGTTATAACTGGTTTTTAAAAAAATTTAAGCCGGCTTTAATGGTACATGGGCATATACATCTATATGATATGCGTGAAGAACGAATAGGAAAATACTATGACACAACAGTTCTTAATGCATACGCACATTACATTATTGATTTCCCATTAGGAGAATAAAAATATATGAGTTATTTTTCAAAACAGGCAAGTGATGATTTTGCAAAAGCACATAACAAAGCGTTTATAAATGAAATTCAACATCTTCTTTCACCTGAAGAAGCGTCACTAATTTCTCTAAATGATGTAAAACACCTTTTAAAACCTACAAATGAAACTTATGTTGGCATGAAAGTAATTCCCATAGAAAAAATAGTCGGCAGTGAAGGTCGTTATAACGATTTTGACAACCGTTTTTTTCCTAAAAGCACACATCTAAGAAACCGTTGGGAACATGTAGACGAAGCTTCACTTCAGGAAATTACTTTACCACCTATTAAAGTTTATGAACTTGCTGGACTGTATTTTGTAAGAGACGGTAATCATCGTGTTTCGGTAGCTAAAGCCAGAGGTACAGATTTTATTGATGCAGAAGTTACATCTCTACAAAGTGAAATAAAACTAAAAAAACCTGATAATCTCAAAGATGTAATAAGACAGATTATCGACTATGAAAAAAGAGTGTTTTATTCAGAAACAGGATTTGGAGATCTTACAGATTACTGGTGTCTGGATTTTACAACCCAGGGACGTTATGATGTAATCTACAATCATATTTTAACACACAAATATTATATGAACCTTCACCAGACAGAAGAAGTTTCCATGGAAGATGCAATCATATCCTGGTTTCAAAATGTTTATCTTCCACTTATTACAATTATCCGAAAAAAAAGAGTTATGTTATATTTTCCAAAAAGAACTTTATCAGATATGTATGTCTGGGTTGTCCGTTATTGGGATGACCTGAAACAGAAATTCGGAGATGATGTTCCTTTGGAAAATGCTGTTCTTGATTTTAAACAAAAGAATAAAATTCCTTTCACAAGAAAAATCAGGAACTCCATAATGAAAAAAACTCTAAGGAAACAGCTTCTTTCCACCGATAATAACAATGTACTGGAGCCGGATATTAAACTTACTGAAGAGTAAGCTTTAAAAACTTGACGGTGTAAAATTTCAAGTTTATAATTTGAAATTGCTTACAATAAAAAAATTGGGAGAATATAGTTTGACTACAATAGATTCGTTCATAAATGTACCACTGCTTGCAACTGCAATAACAGGACTGATTCTTTTTATTTTTCTCTTTCTAATTAAGCTAAGAAGACCAGAAACTAACAAAGTAAGTTTTGTTTACTATCTGGACTGTGTAATCATTGTTGCTGGAGCTATTTATAGTTATATTTCCAAATTAAACTTCTACTTTGTATGTGCTATAGTCCTGGCAGAAGTTATTATGGTTCCTTATCTCATAATCAGAGCTTTAGATACTCCAAAAAGACAGGAAAAGCGAGCCGAAAAGAAGGCTGCCTCAGAAAAAAATAAGAGCATCCTTGACAACACAATTTCTAAAGCTGAACTTCAAGAAATTGAAGATAAATTTCAGAATCGCCTTGATGTAAATAATGATTTGATTGCAAAACTTTCAACTTTCTTTTCAAGCGATAACAGTCTGGAAAATTATCTTGAATATTGTAATACTCTTCTAACAGATGCTGTAAAAGCTGATGGTTGTGTAATTTTAATGTCTGATGATTATGACAACACTCTTGCCGTAAAATCTTTTAAAGGTGATTTCCCTCCTCCATACAGACTTCCAGATGATTTGCCTCATAAACCAATACGTGTAGAAACTAACTTTAAATTTGCACACTTTACTCTGGCAGATAATATTTTTGGAAAAGTTTTTGAAGGTAAAAAACCTATTCTTGTAGCAGATTCTGTAAAAGACCCTAGAATCTATCAGAATGGACCTGAAGAATTTTTACGATGTGGTAGTTATATTTTCATTCCTATTAAGCAGATGGATGATTGTCTTGGTGTTATTGCACTTTCAAGAAATCCTCAGAATGATAAATTTACAAAAGCTGATTTGGATTCTGCAACAGTTCTTGCAGATGCAGTTTCTATGACAATGAAACCTTTGTATAGTTTTCTTGCTTATGCAGAACATACAGAATTAAACAAAGACGGTACAACTGCAACCAAATATCAGAAAACCCTTATTCCTCAGAAGCTGCCTGTTATTCCTAACACATCAATTGGATGTTTTTCTAATAACGTAGAAAGTGTCTGTGGAGATTATTACGATGTAGTAATATCAAGAAGAGATAAATTTTCATTTGTTATGGCAGACGTAGCAGGAAAAGGTATGAACTCTCTGATTGTTATGATTATGATTCGTGCCATTTTAAGACTTGCTGTAAATACATCCCAGAAAGCAGCTACAATTATTGAATGGGCAAATAAGAGTTTGTGTAATGACTCTTCTAAAATTGACCATTTTGCAAGTGTTGCCTTGATAAATTATAACTCTTCTACAAAAGAAGCAGAAATTGCAACATGTGGAAATAATCCAGTATTCCATTATGTAGCAGCAACAAGAGAAATTAAACAGATTTCTTTACCTTCTGAACCAATGGGAGTTACTAAAGAAACTGTTTATGAAAATATTAATATTAAACTTTCAGCAGGTGATATTTTAGCTACCTGTACAGATGGTTTACTTGAATCTCTTAATGAAAATAGTATACAATATTCTGCAGAAAGTTTAAAAAATGTTATTAAAAAGAATTGTAATGCAAATGCAAAAGATATTTCTAATCGTGTAAAAGACGATTTGAAAAAATATTGTGGTAATGCACAGCAATATGATGACCAAAGCCTTCTGGTTATTAAAATTCAATAGAAAAGGAGCTTCTTTATGGAACTGAAAATACGTAAAAATGGTGATGTTTATATCATCGACGTAACCGGAGAAATGGATCTCTATAATTCTTATAAGTTAAAAGAACTTGTAATGAAGATGTTGGAAAAGAACGTAAAAAATTTCGTAATTAATCTTGAACAGGTGGATTACATCGACTCGTCTGGAATTGGTGCTCTTATTTACATTTGTTCAACAATCAAAAAGATGAATTTAAATTTAGCTATTGCTAATATTCATGGTTCTGTTAAAAAAGTTATTGAATTGACAAAATTAATGGGCTACTTCCCTATTGCTAACAGCATTGAGGAAGCACTTTTGATGGTAAAAGAATAAGTCAATTAATACTTTTTAGGAGAATAACTTATGCAGGAATTTAAAGAGCTAAGATCTGATGAAAATGATCCATTGTTTGATAAGACAAACATGCTAAAAAAAGAGTTTCCTTCAGATTTTAGACAGATTCGCTATTTTACATTATTAATAGTACAGTCTGCGCCTACAGAAATTAAAGAATTAAATCTTTTGGAACAGCAAATTTCAGAAGTTATTAAGAATGCTGTAAAACATGGTAATCACTGTGATATCAACAAAAAAGTAACTGTATGGTATTCATTCAGTGCTACTCATGCACATATTATTGTTCAGGATGAAGGTGAGGGTTTCCAGGATTTAGAAAAATGGAATGACTTTAACAAAAAACGTCTTGAATGTTTGCATAACAATGATTTTATGGCACTTTCTAACTATGTTTCATTCCGCACAAAGGAATCTGACAGTCAGGACGGTGGTAACGCTTTGTTTGCTGCTCTAGAATATTGGAATGGTGGTTTTGTTTATAATGGTAAACGTAATGCTGTTGCCATGTTAAAAAAATACCAGCAGAAATATCATAACTTAAATACTGACGGTGAATAATACTTCTATAATACAAGCTAATCACCTCATTAAAATGGTTTAATTGTATTTATTCTAAATATTATTTTTTGTTCAGTATTAAAACTGTCATTTTTATGACAGTTTTTTTTATTTGTATGCCAGGATTAAATTTTAGAAAAATATTTTATTCTCTTTTTTTTATATTTATCTCATTTTCAGGCATTTCCTGCAATTCTAATCGTAAAGCAACAAAATATAGATTAGAAACAGGATGGGAAGTTTCTACTGTAAGTTTCAATGGCCCTTATAAACAAATTTCTATAAAAGAACTTAATCGACTTGAAAACTTAATTCCAGGTAAATGTGGTTTTGTTTGGGTAAGAAACACATTCTCCATCCCTGAAGAATTCCCTAAAGGATCAATTGGCATATACTTTGATAATATTCAGACTGCAGGACAAGTTTATTTTAATAGACGCTACCTAGGTAAAGCAGGAGAATTTCCTCCAAAACAGTTTTCTGATGGATTAAAATGTCTGGCAGTTGCAATTCCAGAAAGTTACGTAAATCGAAATAATCAGGATAATGAACTTATTGTACAAGTTTGGGTTAATGGATTAGGAAGAATACAATCAGTTCCTTTTGTATCTACAGTTTCACAAGTAAATCTATCAAAAGAATGGCATAACACTTTATTTTCTAAACAATTTTTTCTTTTTACTATTTTAATGATATTCTTTTTTGCTACTTATATTGTGCTTTATTTTTTGCGCAGAAACATAAGGTATTATCTTTCATTTTCACTAATGAATTTATGTACAACTTTCTATCTGTTAAATTTCAGCTACGTTGAATTTCCAATTTTTTATTCATTAAATATATCTTTATTAACAATTCAAAAAATTTTTCAAGGATGTTTTGCCCATATAACTGGATATTTTGCCGTTTCTTTTATAAGAGACTTTCTAAATGAAAAAGATACACCAACAAGAAAAATATACAGAATATTTATAACAGTCTTACCTTGTATTGCAATTTTAACTACAAGAAGTCTTCATCAGTTTTACGTTTATTTAAATATTTCTTATTTATTTCTTGCTGTACATATAGGGTATGTTTTCCGACTGCTTATAAGATCTTTTCTTAAGAAAAATTCCAGAGTAAGGACATTATTAATAGGATTTTCTCCTATTCTTTCTTCCTTAGTTCTTGTCTTTATAAATCTATTTTTACCACGTCCATATGTAGGACTTATTATACTTGCTCTGGCATGGCAATTTACACTTTTTGCTTTTTTATGCATTCTCTTAACTGAATTTGCAACAATGTGTTCTAAAGTTGAATATTTAAATATGAATCTGGAACACATTGTAAAAGACAGAACAGATGAACTTCAATTATCAAACAAAAAACTTGAAGAAGTAAATCTTCATCTTGAAGCAGAACAACGAAAAACAAAACGAGAAATTGAACTTGCAAGAGTAATTCAGGAAAGTTTTTATATTCAGAATATTCCAATTTTTGAGGAATGGGAAGTTTCATTTTATTTTAAACCTTTAGAAGGAGTTTCCGGAGATCTTTATGATATTTATTATGCAGGAGACCAGCTAGACGGGGTTGGAATTTTTGATGTTTCTGGTCACGGAATGGCTTCTGGATTAGTTACTATGCTTGTAAAAAATATTATTCATGATGAATTCTACAAAGGTTTAGCAAATGAACTTCCTGCAGTAATGGATGATATAAATCAAAAAATTATTCTTCAAAAAGGAAACATTGAAAACTATTTGACTGGAATTTTATGTCGCATTGGGGACAACAGTACAGTTGAAATAATTAATGCAGGTCATCCAAAACCAATATTTTTTAATTCTCAAACTAAAGAAGTTTCATTTTTAGAATCAAAAGAAGATAACAGCATAGGAGTAATAGGAATTTCTGGCCTGGATACTGAATTTAAGCTAATTTCAAAAAAGTTCAATAAAAATGATACAATTCTCCTGTATACGGATGGAATTATTGAATCAATGAATAAAGACAAAATGGTATTTGGAAAAAACGGCTTATTAAAAAGTTTTAGTGCAGTTTCAGATTACAACGTAGACCG
>JALEPQ010000080.1 GCA_022768685.1 Spirochaetia bacterium | reverse complement strand
TTTAATACCATATCTCTTGTTGAAACGATCAATACGACCTGCAGTATCAACAAGTTTCTGTTTTCCTGTATAGAATGGGTGACAAGCAGAACAGATTTCAACGTGGATGTTTTCTACTGTTGAGCGTGTTTCAATAACATTACCACAAATACATGTGATTTTTGTAACTTTGTAATCTGGGTGAATTCCCTTTTTCATATATAAAACTCCTATATTCTTGCCCGATATTACGCCCGGCTGCCACTAGCTTGTTCCCCAGGAACTTCTATCATTCCGCCACCGTCAACTTATAAAATATTAATATCACAAGATGATTTACTTATATTAATAAATTAATCAATTTTAATCAACTGCAGCAGTACCTGTATTCATACTTGCAAGGAAGGCCTCATTAGTCTTACTCTTCTTCATTCTATCAAGAACAAGTTCTGTAATATCAATATCTTCCATTGGACCAAATACTTTTCTAAGAACCCATATTTTCTGAAGCTCATTTTCTGTAAGAAGAAGTTCTTCCTTACGTGTACCAGACTTCTTAATATTAATAGCAGGGAACAAACGACGTTCAGCAAGTTTACGATCCAAGTTGATTTCCGAGTTACCAGTTCCTTTAAATTCTTCAAAAATTACTTCATCCATTCTGGAACCAGTTTCAATAAGAGCTGTAGAAATAATTGTTAATGATCCCCCTTCTTCTACATTACGGGCAGCTCCAAAAAATCTCTTAGGTTTAAATAAAGCGTTAGAATCAACACCACCAGAAAGAACTTTACCAGATGTCTGAACGGTCTGGTTATAAGCACGTGCAAGACGTGTAATAGAATCCAGAAGAATTACAACATCACGTTTATGCTCAACAAGACGTTTAGCCTTTTCCAGAACCATTTCAGCAACCTGAACATGACGAGTAGCCTGTTCATCAAATGTTGAAGAAATTACTTCACCATTAATAGCACGTTCCATTTCTGTTACTTCTTCAGGACGTTCATCAATTAAAAGTACAATCAAATAAACTTCAGGATTATTTGCTTTAATAGCATTAGCAATCTTCTGCATCAAAATTGTTTTACCAGCTTTTGGAGGTGCAACAATCAAAAGACGCTGGCCTTTTCCAATTGGAGCAAACAAATCAACAATACGAGTTGAAACTTCTGTTGAAACAGTTTCAAGTTTTAACTTTTCATCAGGATATAAAGGTGTAAGATTTTCAAAAGGTACGCGAGTCTGCGCAATACGGGGTTCATCAAAGTTTACAGATTCAATGCGGAGTAAAGCAAAGAAACGTTCCCCTTCTTTTGGTGAACGAGTCTGTCCATAAACAGTATCACCTGTCTTCAAATTAAACAAACGAATCTGACTTGGTGAAATGTAAATGTCATCAGGACCAGGTAAATATGAATTCTGAGGTGAACGAAGGAAACCGTAACCGTCAGGAAGAATTTCAAGAGCACCAGAAGCAAAAATAATACCACCATGTTCTGTATGTGCCTTTAAAATTACAAAAATCAAATCCTGTTTTTTCATAGGAGCCAAATCATCAGCTGTAAAACCATACTGAATTGCAAGTTCACGAAGTTCAGGCATAGATTTTATAGTTAAATCATTAATCAAAAGTCTAGGTCTGTTTGCATTATCTTCAGAACCTTCTGTTGCAGCACTGGCATTCAATATAGCTTCAGAAACTTCTCCAGTAGGAGTTGGATAATTCATTTTTGAAGCATAAGATTTTCTTGGCTGAACACCAGTTTTTTTTGCAAATCTATTATTAGGATTTTGTTTATGGTAGGAATTATGTTCTTCGTTTTGTGTTTCTGTATTCTCTGAAGAAGCTTCAGTTTTTTTTACAATTCTTTTACGTTTTACAACAACTTTAGTAGTTTCTACAGATTCATCGTTTTTCTTTTCTTCATTTTCAACTTCTGAATCAACTTTTTCTTCTGAGTCTGCATTTTCTACCGTTCCAGACTCTACAGGACTATCTTCTGATGTTTCTTCAAAATTAAGTGTAGCCTGATTTTCTTCAACAACTGCTTCCGCATCTACATTACGACGCTTTCTCAATGCTGCCATTTGATTTTTAACCCCTATGATTAAAATGTTTTCATTTAGATTTATATTTAAAAGATTTTTTTAAGGATTTATATTTTAGAAGGTTTATTAAATAATAACTTGATTGGTTTTTATTTGTCAATATTTCTAAAATAAATACTACTTGATAACATCGGAATGAACAATCATAGCCTTTTTATATTCTGCTGATGCAACAGAAAATAAATCAACTTCAGGTTCATTTTCAACCATTGTTATTTCACCAGAAAAATCTACATTATTTGCAATACGCAGTCTAGCTGTAGTAATATCACTTTCAACAGTACTTCCTGAACAAATTTCAACTCTTTCTGCAGCATTCAATTTTCCCTTCACATTTCCACTAATAATAAGAGAATTTACATCAAGAGATTCCACATCGCAAACTGAAGTTTTAGCAATTTCTAAATCTCCAGTTGGAGCTACAATTTTTCCAGAAAATTTTCCAGTAATAACAAGTCTGTCACTAAATTCAAGAATTCCATCAAATTCAGTTTCAGTTCCAAAAAAAGTAATATTTTTCTTTTCAATCTCATTTTTTGCAGACATGTTTTTACCTATAACATCATTTTATATTTAACTTGTTTTTTTTTCAATAAACTACAAACTTTATTTTTCATCCAGATTGAGATTCCAGATATTTTCGCTTAATTCTTTTCCAGCTCTAAAAGCCACAACATAATGAGGTTCAACACTCACCTTTTCACCAGTTTTAGGATTTCTGGCAACAGCTCTCCCTTTTCTAAGGCGTGGTTCAAATGTACCAAATCTTCTCAATTCAATTGTAGCACCTTTTTCTAAAGATGACTTCATATTTTGAATTAATAAATCTGCAATTTCAAGAATTTCCTGACGCTCATAACCTGTAGTCTGATAAATTGAATCTACCAGATCATTTTTTGTAACTTTAGCAAAAGCCATTCTTAAATACCCCAATTTTCAGGGGGTGTATTAACCCCTAAATAAAAAAACCAGTTGAAGATAACTCCAACTGGATTCCAAAATTAAACTCGAGAAAAGTTATTTTGCTGCAAATGTAGCATTATAAAGATTCATCATTCTTGACTTCTTACGTGAAACAGCGTTTCTTGTCAAAACGCCCTTGCTACGAGCACTGTCAAGTTCTTTCTGAAGCTTAACAAATTTTTCTTCAGCAAGCTTCTGATCTTTTGCATGAACAGCTTCTACAAACTGTTTAGCATAAGTTTTACATGTGCTTTTAATAGCTTTATTATGAAGTCTGCGAACTTCGCTCTGAGCGTATCTTTTCTCTGCAGATGTCTGTTTTCCTGCCAATTGGAGACCCCCAAATAAAAAATTAGTTAACTTTTGAAATACTATCAAAATACAATAATTATGTCAAATGAGATTATACAGAATTTATTTCTAATTATTGACACTCTCTTTGTAAGTCATTAATATTAATAATCACGAATATTCGAATTGGAGGCACAAAATGGCTGGAGCTAGTAAAAACTCTCGTACAACTGTTGCAACACAAAAATTCATTTGCCCTGACTGTGGTGGCGAAATTGTTATGAAAACAATGATTGAAAATGGCAGACTTAAGAATCAGGCAGAATGCCAGAAATGTAAACGTGTTGAAAGACGTCCTAAGGATTTTAAATAATATTTAGAGAAGTTGAACTTCTTTATATTATACTTTTACCTTAGATAGAAAAAGGCTGATTTGGAATCATGAACCAGACAGCCTTTTTTTATTTTAAAATTCACAAAAAAAACCAGAGTATATCACTGGCTTTATAAACACTTAAATCAATATTTTTGACCTGAAGGAAGTTTTCTCCATTCTTCAACTTGTTGTGTAATCAATATTTTTGATTCTTCAAGAATTGTATTACATTCATCTTTTGTCTTTGGTGAATCATAAACTTTTAGAACCTTTACCCTATAGCACCCAACTTTCATATTTGATGCTATTTTTTTAATATCCCTAAGCTTCCATCCACCATCTAAAGCACAAACTACAACCGGTAAACCTGATTCCTCAGTTAATTTTCTAAAACCTGCAGAATAAAATTTACCAACACTACCATCTTTTGTTCTAGTTCCTTCTGGAAAAAGAAAAGGAGTCTGATTTCTTTCCACAACTCTTCTGCCAAAAGCTCCTAAATAATTAATGGCATCCATAGGTTTTGCTTTACGAGGAATACAACAATGTTCCTGAGACCTCAACATTTCAGATACAAGAGGCACATGACGAGCAAGCTGGTCTTTTGCAACAAATCGAGGTTCTTTTTCCTTAAAAAAACGCATATAACAAGGAATATCAAGTAAACTTTGATGATTACTGATTACCAGAAAATTTTCAGGTAAATCCTTTTTACTTTCTTCATACCCCCAGAAATTAAAATGTCTGTAAGTTTTCATAATTGAAAATAAAGTTGGAGCCAGAACTTTAATAATATAATCAGAAATTATTATGCTTAATTTTTTTGAAAAAGGATAAACTATTATGTTGGCTAACGCAGCTGGTATAACCATACATACAATAAGAATAACAGTAAGAACGCCCATTTTTTTCTCCTGCTTTATTATAAAATATGTCTAACTAAAAATAAAGTCATTAATTCTGGAAGTTATTTCAGATAATGGTTCATAAATCTTTTTGCACTCAGGAATACTTTGTAAAAAAATAGATCCATATCTTTTTTCATAAAGTCTTCTATCCAAAACCGTAACAACACCTTTATCATCGGTTCTTCTAATTAAACGTCCAATTCCCTGTCTGAATTTAATTACAGCCTCAGGAACACTTAATTCCATAAAAGAATTTCCACCACGCTGTTCAATAGCCTCTGCACGAGCAACAAAAACAGGATCGTTTGGAACTGTAAAAGGGAGTTTTACAATTATTACCTGAGATAATGAATCTCCAGGAATATCAACCCCTTGCCAGAATGAATCTGTGGCAAAAAGAACACTTTCCTTTTCACGGCGGAAAGCATCCAGTAACTTTCCATTATCATCTTCTCCCTGCCTCATTATTCTGCCACTAAAACTGCGTAAAACTGCCCTGCAGCTGTTATGGGCACTTTTTAATGATTCATAGGAAGTAAACAAAACCAGAGTCCTGCCTTCAGCTGCATTTATCAACCGAGGAATAGCCATCTCAATATATTGCTGAAACTGCATACTGTCAGGCAGAGGTGCATCATTAGGAACAGCAAGCAGCATATTTTTTTCATAAGGAAAGGGAGAAGGAAACTCTTTCCAGACAATTCTTTCTGAATCTGCAAAAGAAATTCCTGTTCTGTTCATCCAATATCTGAAATCACGTCCCGTTTTTAAAGTTGCTGAAACAAATACAACAGAATTCATATTCTCATACACTCCAGAGTTCATCATTTTTGAAATATCTAATGGAGTTGAGTAAAAAGTTATATAATCAGCATCTGCATCATCTTTTACCATATCTGGAGGAAGGCGTTTTTTTTGAATCCAGAAAACATTCTCTTTAATTTCATCCCAGCTACAGAAATTCTTTATTAAAAGAACACATTCTTCCAATCGCCTTAAAACAATTTTAGATTCCCACATAGCAGGTACATCTTTATCTTCATCATCAATACCTTCAATAACAATCCTAATTATTTCTGTAAATTCCCCTAAAGATTTGGCAAGTTGATTCAAAGCTACAAGAACAGGACCAAAATTCCGTGCAGTACCCCCGTACAGACGCTTTGTAGTTTCATTTTGAAGAAGATCTTTTGATAAAATTTCAAGCTTAACAATATCCAGTTTTATCTGATTTGTAACATCATAAGCAAGAGATACCTTTTCTTCATTACTGGAAAGAAGAGCTAATGTAAACAAATGACCAGATTCAGAATTTTTTCTCCGCCGGTACATCTGCCCTATCAATTTATTAAGTTTAAAGCGATTAAAATTCAAACTGAAAAAGCTTGTAGCTGCAGCTTCTATTCCATGTGCTTCATCAAAAACAATATGTTTATAAGGAGGAAGAACAACTGCATCTTCATAGCCGGCTCCACTCATTCGTGAATCAATATCAGCAAACAAAAGATGATGATTAACAACAATAATATTGGAAGATGCTGCTTCTTTTCTTACTTTCATTACAAAGCACTCTGAATGAAAAGGACATCTCATTCCCATACAAGCATCACTTTCCGAATTAACCTTAGACCACACTGTTTCAGAAGGGAAAAAAGTAAGGTCGCTTTTGCTGCCTGTTTGAGTTTCCAAAGCCCAGGCTGCAATTTTTTCAAGAACTTCATTTTCCTCTTCAAAAAGGTCTTTTTGCATTGCAGCATCCTGAAGTCGTCTTTTACAAATGTAATTCTGACGCCCTTTCATTAAAATAAACTTTACTTCTCTGTTTAAAATTTTTTCTACTGCAGGTATATCCTTTTCACAAAGTTGTTGCTGCAGATTTATTGTTCCAGTAGAAATAATCACTCGTTCTTTATTTTCCAGAGCCCATAACACAGAAGGTATTAAATATGCATAAGATTTTCCTACTCCTGTACCAGCTTCAAAAGCTCCCAGTTTATTTTTATTCAGGGTATCAACAATATTTTTTAACAGTTCTATCTGAACTGGCCGTTCCTCAAAACTTTCAGAAATAGAAGATAAAGGGCCTCCCTGACTTAAATAAAAACCTGCATCATCAGCATTAACAGGTTTTATAACAACAGGCAAAACAGGTTCAACTACTACATAAACATCAGAAACCTGATTATTAATAATATAAAACCCCTGAGCATTTTCTGAAGCCCATGATGCAACACCTAAATCCGCATTAGAAGGTTTTAACACCCCGCCAGGATGATTATGAATTAAAACAGATGATTTTCGGACATCAGAAAAATTTACAGGAACAGTATCTTCTGTACCACGAGAACCAGCTTTACACTCATAAATCACTCCTGATTCATCTATCTGACCAGTAAAGAATACTTCGTTAAAATCAGCATTTTTAATTTCATTTTTTATGAATTCAATAACTTCTTCTGTAAAACGATTTAACACATCCATAATAAACCTGACAAAAAAAAATGCTTTATGCAAAAAAAAAGCCTGCTTTCAAAAAAAAGCAGGCTAACATCTCCTAGCAGAATTGAACTGCTGTTGTCGGGATGAAAACCCGATGTCCTAACCACTAGACGAAGGAGACATACATCAGCAAGTGCTGATGTTGATAATAATATTAAATCTGAATGAATTAGTCAAGTATTAAATACTTTATTTTTTATAAATTCATTCCAAATTTTTTCACAAGTTTTTCTTGAAGAACTTTACACTCTTGTGCATCCATACCCAGTTTTATAGCATTATCCAAATCATTCATTGATTTTTCATATTCCTGCAATTCATAATAAGCAGTAGCTCTTCTAAAACTTGTATGAGCTTGAAACTGATTTAAATTCAATGAAATTGTATAACACTCTACTGCTTCTTTATATTTTCGCTGAATAGAATAAACAATTCCTTTGTAATAATAAGAACGGAAAGCTGTAGGATCATTTTTTATACTAACATCAAAATCTTCTATGGCATCATCAAATTTATTCATTGAAAAATATGCCATACCACGATGTTTTCTGATAACAGAGATAACATTTTTTTCATCCGGAGAAACAGCATCAAGAATCCTTGTATAAATACCAACAGCTTCTTCAAGATTACCCTTATTATGTGATTCAATTGCACGAAGAATCAAATCATCTATTGTTCCCTGCACATAGGGAGTTACACGATTAATATCTTCTTCCTTTATATCTTTAGTTGTAGAATCAAGAAGATTGTCTGCTTTTAAATAAAATGACGTACGTCTGTCATCAAGTTCCTTTTGCAATTTATTCTGATAATCACGAATTTCCTGAAAAGTAATATCAGCTAAAGTCAAGGAAGCATTGATTGAAGCTAATTTTCGACGTAAAGGCTTATCAAATGGAGAAAATTCAGTTTTATAAATTAATTCATGTTCAACTTCAGCCCATGCATCTTGAAGAATTGTACGAATCTGAATTTCACAAACAAAATTTTCTCTTATAGGCTCTAAATCAGCATATTTTCCTTCAAAAGCAGGTTTACATTCTTCTGGAATATTAATTAAAACATGTATTGATTCATATCCAAATTCACTAAAATCCTTATCTGCACCTTTTACTTCAATTTCATAAATTGAAAACAGCTTTTTTATTTGTTCCAAAGCAAGATTCAGATCTTCAAGAAAAGAACAAATCATTCTTATTCCCATCATATCAGTAAGAACAATAAAATTAGTTTCATCAGAATCAGAAAAATTATTTTTATTTCTCATTCTTAGAACTTTTTTGTAATAACTGTTAAAACTCTTTACTCGCTTTTTATATGTTGGTTGAGAACTTAACTGAATGTTATCTTGTAAAATATTAACAACATTCTGAATAATTTCATTGAAATAATCGTGATAAGATTCATATTTTTCACGAATTGCGCTTTTAGAAATGATTGTATTAGCCATAATATTTTTTACAAAAAAAAAGCGCAAAAGAATAATTTCTTACTCTTTAGCGCTTTTGAAGTATTCTTAAAACCAGAAACTATTCGTTAGATACTTCTTCAGATCCTTCTTCATCTTTAATTGAAGATGGGAAAGAATCTTCTGTAGCTAACTTAGCTTTTTCAAGGTAACGATTAACCTGTTTGTTTCCGAACTTAGCCATTTCTGCATTCTGACGTGCTGTTTCTTTAGCACCAATGATTCCCCAAAGGTCTTCATCAGCAATATCACGTTCACTTGTAAGAAGTGCTTTGTCGTAAATTACTTTTACATCTTTGAAGTAACCAATAAAGTCTCCACCAGCATTTGAAGCATCACGTGTAATCTGGAATCCAGTGAATTTTACAAATGGAAGTCCACGTGGATAGATTGGGTATACACGAATTTCACGATTACGGATTTCAGAAATATACTGTGGGTTGTTCCAAACTAATTCTTTCCAACCATCAAATCCCAGATATCCCATGAAATAACGTCTTTCTACATTGTCTGTATCTTTTAACATTACATACAAACCATAAGGATAGTTCATACCCATTGTTGTAACAGAAATAGCTTTTACAACACCAACGTTTTTAATTACACCATAACCATCTTCGAAAAGTGTTTTTCCGCTTGCTTTTTCATCATCAGTTGGTTCCTGACGAACACCATTTTCATCTGCATCAGCAAGTGGTTCATAAGCTGGAATTTCAAAAGCTGGAACGATTTTTGCACTAGCATTTGCATTCCATGTAGGGAAAATAATGTGAACACCCATTACATTTGAACCAGCAAATTTAACATCTGCAGATTCTTTTACAGGTGCTGCTACAACCTTTGAATTAGCTAAAGCTGATACAGATTTAGCAGAAGAATTTAATTCAATTTCCCATTCAGGAAGAGCCAATGAAGTTTTCATAAGATCTTTCTGTTCAGAAGTAAAAGTTGCGCCTGCTGATACTGAATAGTCCATTACAGTATGTTTGTTCTGCTGATTAACACCGTTATCATCAGCACAGCAATCAGCGTCCAAGAGTGTAAAATCAATGAGAGTTTGCTGTTCTGCGAAAGCAAATCCACCAACAAGCAGCATAGCAGCTGCAAATAAACCCAAAGTCTTCTTCATATTGAAGCTCCTTTTTTATACTAATTAGATGTAGCCTTGTTTTTTAAATAATTATCTAATAACTACATCTTTTTGTCAATTAATTTATTACCGTAAACTAACGGCTATAAGTTTATAAATAATCATAAGCCAGTGTTCCATTAACAAAAAGAACAACCTTATCCACCTTATGAAAATTCTTTTTTATATTCATTTCAAGAAGTTTAACACCATCCTGAATATAAATTGCATTCTCATCAACAGAAAGTAATTCATCTGAGAGATTTAAATAAAGGGTATTTCCTTGCAAAAAACAAGATTCAACTTTTGTTCCAGAAGAAAAAAGTGTTTTTGTACGTTCTACACTGGAACCTAAGAGTAATTCATCAATAAAATAATTAATTTTTCCCTGATAAGCTTTTCCTGAAAGATTTCTGTATTCAAGAATATATTTTCCATTTTCTACAGAAGGAAAAATAAAACATTTTCTATTCCCGCTTTTCTTTATATTAAAAGTAATTACAGAAACAAGAAAAGCAGCAAAAATCAAGGCTGCTATAACATAAAAAGGTATATATTCTCTTTTGTTTAATTTAATTTTCATCAATTTGTAAATCCTTGTGAACGCTCAAAGTGTGTTATAAAAGCGGACAGGCCATTATATATTCCTAAGGTTGCCTTTTTCAAGTATTTTTCATCATTCAGAAGTTTAGCTTCCTTTTCGTTTGAAACAAATCCTAATTCAACAAGAACTGAAGGCATATTGGAATTTCTTACAACAAACCACTCTTCGGCCTTAATTCCTCTAGCCTTAGACTCTTTTCCAATCTGAGACTGAAGTCCATCCATGATAAATTTCGCAATCATTATACTTTCAGTTGTATATTCTTCCTCAAGCATAGAATTCAAAATGGGAAAAAGGTTTTTATCATTATCCACAGCAGATTTATCTAACACAGTTCTTCTGTAACCTGGAGACAGATACCATACCTCATAACCAGAGGAATTTGTATTTAATGATGAGTTAACATGAATTGATATAAACAAAATTGCTTCGTTTTCTTTTACTTTTACATTATTTGCAATATCAGTTCTTTCTCCCAGTGTTAGAAAAACATCTGTACTTCTTGTAAGAATAATCTGTTTATCAGGATATGCAGACTTCATTCTTTCATAAAGCATTTTTGCAACACGAAGATTTATATCTTTTTCCCGGATAGTTTCATCTTTTCCATTAATTTTATAAGTTTTAAAAGCACCCGGATCTTTTCCTCCATGGCCTGCATCAATTAAGACTGCACCAACTTTAAACGGAATAGAAGGATTTTCCTTAAAAAAGTTTTCTGTATCTTCAAGGAATTTTTTTGAAACATACAGCTGATTATCTACCAGCTCAGGAGCTTCTGTAATCTGAAATCTGATTGAATCAAGGAGAACAAGACTTTCTCCACTTCGGAAAGAAAGTTGATGCCCGTTTTTTTCAATCATTCCACTTTCAGAAAGAGAATCCCAGTAGACTGTCATTCCCTGTTTTTTTGCAGTTTCCATTAAAGGAATGTCTGAAACAGAAAATACAGAAAATAAGGAGCTGATAATTATAAAAGTTGATAAAATTAATTTTTTATTTTTCATTTTTCACCTGTATTATTGAGAATCACTTACATAAACCGCAGCTTGAATCCCACCACGCATCACGGCCTTCCAGAATGTTCTGGCATCTAACTTTTTATGACTTCTTCTTAAAATATCAAATTTTTGTGCAGTCTGTAAAATTGTATTGTAATTCCAGTCTTTTAGTTTGTTATATTTTTCTGATTTTAAAACTTCCGGAATATTATCTGCAATTTTTGCATCTTCAGGGATAATTCCTGAAATATGATTTAATTCCTCATCAGTAAGTCTGCCAAAAGCATCTGGAGGAAACAGGCCTTCATCACTCTGATAAACACAATTTAAAAAATCATCAGTTTTTTTTGTATTTGGTTTTAATGTAATAAAAATATTTGAAACGGCATCTTCTGCAGCTTCCATTGCAATCTGATGATTATGACTGACAGCAATAATATTTCCGCATTTTTCTACATTATTTCTTGGAAAATCAACTTCGCCTCCTAAAGTAACTGCAGCTCTTGGAAGAGTATCAAAAATAGCCTTATCAGTATATTCAGTGATGTTTTCCATGTATTCAACAGTTCCTGGAATTGAAATCCATGCTCGTTCAGCAGCAGTTCTGATACAAGGAATTTCATATAGTTCATAGGGTTTTTTATTTAATTTACACAAAATGGATGGTGTATATTGAACTGGAATTCTACGTTCCAGAAGTTGAACTGGTTCTTCATTACATGCTATTTGCAATGCATTTTTAGTAAGGTTTATATCTGAAGAATAAGGATAAGTCCAGCCTGACATATAACCACCTGACAGTCTGCCTGCAATTTCACCAATCATGGGACCATTTTTTGTATATTTTATATCAGCTTTAGCAGCCCCGCAAGAAAGACCCAGAGCTTTAGCTCCTAACGCAAAAACAGAAATAAGTTCATCATGTATTTTTTCAGGAAGTATTGCAGGCATTGTGTGTCCAACTTCAATAAAGTATGGCGGATAATAAATATGGCGCTCAGCAAATCCTGTAACTGTAAAAGTTCCGTTATAAACAAGTGCATCAATAGAATATTCAGGACCTTCCATATATTCCTCAACTATGGCATAACCTGTTCTGGAATATTTTATGGCAGCTGTAATTGCACTTTCAAATTCCACATCTGAACGAACCATTCTACAGCCTCTGGCCCCCATGTTATCAACAGGCTTAATTACAAAAGGAAATGAAAGCTCATTTTTTATTGCTCCTAAAAGATTTTCACAGCCACTGCTTAATTCTTCTTTACTGATTTTCATAAACTTTGGAGAAGGAACTTCATTTTTTTCAAAGCATTCTCTCATTAATGTTTTGACGCTGGCATTTGAAGCAGCACTAAAGCTATGGGAAGGAAGATTTAATTTTTCGCAGACATAAGAAACTGATGCTGAAAAATCTGTACCCGCTGTAAATACGGCTTTTAATCCTCCTCTATTCTGTAATTCCTTTGCAAACTCCAGAATCTCATCTTTTGCTTTTAAGTCAATTTTTCTAAATTCATCTGCATAAGGTATAGAAACAGCTTTGTCATCTGCATCAATTACAACAGCTTTATAGCCTAGTTCTTTAGCAGAAAGGATTGCAGGTTTTTGCATTAATCCAGCACCTAAAATTAAACAGTTCATAATCAAGCTCCCGGTTATTTTATTTTTCGGCAATAGATCTCACAGGTGTCACCTAATTTACAGGTTTTACTTATCAGATTCAAAATATTTTTATGGAAAGAGGATTTTGGATTTCCAGGAAAACGTTCTGGATGATGACCTGTAGATACAATTTTTACAACTTCAAATCCATATTTTTTTAATATCTTAGCTGCCTTAGAAGGTTCCCAAATAGAATAATGATCTGTTGGACTTATCTGATAAAAATAATCTTTATTGCTTGTGGCAGAAATTCCTTCGCCAGATGGAGTTGAAAACGCAAAAATTCCACCTTTTTTTAATATCATATTAACTTTACGTAATACTTCATCAAGATTTTTAAAATGCTCTATGACATACCACATTGTTACTATATCAAATTGAGATACACCAAATTCTGAGGAAGGCTCAAATGCTGGAAAATCTGCACAGGAAGATGGATATCTTAATTCTCTTTGCACAAAATCAACAGCATCTGAAGAAATGTCTGTTCCAAAAGGACGTGCCTTAAAATCATTAGCAGCAGCTAAAAAAGGACCATAGGCACAACCAATATCAAGAACGGATTTATCTTTTACGGTCAGACATAAACTGTTTATGACAGACATTCTTCTAAGTCCCTGCTTTTTGATGGATTCAAAATCTTCCTGATAAGTTTTACCATACTGTTTTTTATAGTCTTCAAAGAAATAAGATTTCTTATACTTTTTATCTTCTTCAATTGACCAGGCCATATAAGCCAGACCGCAGCTTTGACAACGTCTGTATGTTCTGGTGGCATTTCTTGAAATAACAGCATCAGGAATTCTTTGTGATTTACCACATACAGGACAAAGCATTCTTTTTCCCTGTGTAACAGATTCAAGATAATCAGAAAGATGCTGGCAATCTGACTTCTGAAGTTTTTTATTAATCAGATTTTCAGAACTTAAAGCCCTTAACATTGACTCTGTAGAAACTTTTTCATCATCTACGTAAGCAAAATTATATTTTTCTGCCAGTTTTTTATGAAGTTTTGTTGTTGGTAAAAGAATTACAGCACAACCGGCATACATCGCTTCAAAGGCAGTCAAACCATAATGAGTAATTACCAGATCATAATTAAACAATTGTTCTTTTAAATCCGGGATATTCTTTACAAAATTAATATTTTCATTACTGTAATTTGCCAGTTCTTCACCAGAATAAACAGCTGTAATCTTAGCATTTTCATAGCAGGATTTAATTGCATTTACAGCTGGAATTGTTAATCCTGAAGGATCTTCTCCCCCAAGACAAACTAGAATTTTTGAAATTGTATTTATATCTGTTCCTGAATGAATATTTTTTGGTCTGGAAATAAATCCCGTTTCCGAAAAGTTTGCCCTTCTTTTTAAATCTACAGATGGAATAATATCTAAAAGACAGTCACAATATTCGCTGTATTCTGAACCTTCATCTATTGAAATAAGAGATTTTAGAGATGACAGTTTTTCAGCCTGTTCTTTTGTCATCCTAAATAAATCAGTTACTATTACTGGTAAATAAGTTGAGTCAGGAAGATTATTAATAATCTGATATTCCTTTATCCCCTTCTTTTTGTACTCACTGATAATTTCATCAGCTTCTTTTAAAGTCTTATCTTGTGGAATAAAAACAAAAAAAGGTTTATTCAGGGCGGTATTAAGACACCTGTGTAAATGTCCGGTTCCCTGACCTTTCACAACAGAAGGCACAAGAACCAGAGGATTTTTTACAATTTCTGAATTACATGCCTGCACAATCTGTTCTGTTGTGTAAGGAGCATTTTCTGCACCAAGAAGATTAACTATCTGACAAGCTCTTAAATAATCAGAATAAGTGTCTATAGTTGTTCTCAGTCCTGGAAAATTATATCTGTGAGGAGCTTTTATAAATTCACATCTGTATTTATCTTTGTGATTGTATAAAGCTGGTCCTACATGTTCATGATCATAGGGTAAATCTGTTTCTGATTCAGCCTTTAAAAGTGAATCAGCATTTATAATTTCAACTCCACTGCCATGAGGTAATCCTGAAAAAGTCAGATAATCACAGTGAAGTTTACCTTTATTAAGTTTTTCGAACTCTACCACAGATTCCTCTGCAGCTTCATAAAACAAAAACGGATTATCTGCAGTAGCTCGAATTACTGTTTTTACGTTTATAGTTCTTATAAGATTGCAAAATCTATTTAAAACATCTTCAAGATTTCCTGCATAACATTGAAAACCATATTCTTCACATACAGGTTTCAATTTGTCAAAGGAAGCTTCATCTGTTGCCACAAAATACTTGTCCGCCTTAATTTTTTTCATAGAATTAAGACACCAGGCTAAAACAGGCTTTCCACCTAAATCCATAAGAGCTTTTCCTGGTAAACGAGTTGATGATAATCTGCACTGAACAATTACAGCTCTATTTGTTCTAATCATTTTTCTTTTCCCCACGAAGCAACAAAATTTGGTAAATCAGTTTTAAATCTGTATTTATTTTCCTTTACCCAGTTTTTTGCGGCATTAAACTGACGTCTGGCTTCCAGAAAACCACAAGATGAATGAAAATAGAATGTTAAAAAGTCAATTCTTCTTATAACACCTGCACCCATTTTCATTTTTGGAAGTTCATTTTTTAAGTAATAACGTAAATAATCTATATTTACAGTCTGATCTTCTATTGAAGTTTCTTCTGTATAATTAAATTGCAATAAAGTTGTAAGTCTGGTTTCTTCTCCCCAAAGCCATGAACGAATTGCAAGGTCAAGATTCTGCCAGTAAGGAGACTGAATTGTATAATCATATCCTCCTAACTGAATGAATTTTTGTCTGTTGTAAATTCCTATAAAATCATAGGGATATAAATTCTGTTCACCATCTTTTACACTTATTGAAACATCAACTTTAAAGCTGTTTTTTACAGCAGTTGGTGAAGAATGACAAGGTAAACCACTTTTATCTACATCAAGAAGTCTGGGAATAACACAATAAATATTATCCTTCAGAAGTTTTTCTGCCAGATGAGGTAAAATTATGCCGGATGGAATGTATAAGGAATCTCTGATAACAAGAACGTAATCAGAATCTACTTCACTCATTGCAATATTTATCATTTCTCCGTCAGTTGCCTCTTCAAGAGGAATTATAAATTTTATTTCAGGATATCGTTTGGTAATATCATCAATTGCAAAATTTTCCCGATTATGCTCAATAGAAACAATTGATTTAAAATTGCAGGTAAGAAGATTATCAAAAATCTGATATTTAAAATGACTGGCCCTTCCGTTTAATATCACAACGGAAATATTTAATGCGGAAGGACTTTCATTCTGAATACCACCAATTACAGTTCTTCTGATCTGGTGTTCATCAAAAGTTGAAGGTATAAAATTCATCGCAGAGTTTACATTTTTCATTGTATTTACATTCCATTTGATTTTTTAATTCTAAATCCTGTTTTTCCCAGATTTCTTCAAGTTCCTGTTCAAAAACATTTCCCAGCACATTATCAAAAACACATTCACGACACAAAATTACATTTCCATTGGAAAGAATATTCATATCACGACGTAAATGCCAGCAGACATTTCTTTCTACAGGTGAAAGATCTGCTGGTTTACAAGGTGGAAGCATACCGCAAAAATCATCATATTTCTGAATAATAAGCTGTCCACCTGACGCATTTGAACTTTCTTTCCAATATCTGTAGAATTTCTCAAGTTCATCTTCATTTTCATTCATGCGCACAAACTGAGGATAAACATTTCCAGGAATTACTGAAGAAAGTTTCTTAATGCTTTCTACCGCAGTTTCAAAACCTTCTGAAACATTGTGGATTTTTTTGTATGTTTCATTTGTAAACGCATCCAGCTGAACCGCAATCATAAGTTTAGGCCAGCTGTTTGTTCTTTTTTCACAGGAATTAACAATCTCTTTTAACTGAGAACAAATTTCATCATTTACAAAAAGTCCATCAGTTTCTATAAAAACAGACAACCCGGAATAACATAATGTATTTTTTATAAAAGTCAAAATTTCAGGATGATGAAAAGCTTCTCCAAATAAAGAAAAACTTATTACTGCATTTTCTGAAAAATCCGCTATTTTCTTCACCAAAGCAGAATAATTTTCAAGACTCATTCTTGTCTGGCTTAAAACTGGTTTTATTTTGTATTTTTGTTCATAAACTTTGTTATATGGAGAATATAAAAAATCTCCATTCACATAATCTTCTATCTGTAAATTATAAAAACAAGGAACAGTCTTTAATACAGAAACATTATTTTTAGCTGCTTCAGAAAGTTCATCTGGATTTTCCGAGTGACTAATTTCATATAGTTTTACACAAGCTGTAAAGTGATCTTTATTCCCGCAATCAAATGCTAAGCGCAGCATTCTGTAATCATCATTGGCAATGATTGATTCCACATCAAAGGAATTTATATCTGTTTTAAGAAGATTCCAGATACAATCTCTGGAACATTTTAAATCCGGCTGATTTTTTTTTGCAAGTTCACTCAAAATCCCTGCAGTTCCTATATCAATAATTTCTGCAGCAAAACCATAAGGATAACCATCAGAAAAAGTGTATTCAGCTTTATATTCAACATGATCTCTTACAAGACTGCAGACTAAATCCGTACAAAGGAAAGGTAAATCTGCATAAGAAAAAATAATGAAATCTGCTTCGGCTTTCTTTGCCACTGATGTCATTTTTTCAAGCAATTCTAAAGCTGTTTCGCATCCAGAAATAAACTTTATTTCGGACTCAATATTCAACTGAGATTTAATTTTTTCTTGAACCCTTTTATATTTTTCAAAACAAAGTTCTTTTCCAGATTTTTCAGAAAAAACCTTTTTGTTTTCGTGCTTATTCTCTTCATCAAATAAAATTACAATACTTTTCATCAGTTATCTTATCGGCCAACCGTTGAACAACTTAATGGAATTAAATAAAATTATTTTTCAGATATGCAGAATCAATTTTTTCCACAAAATCAGGTTTTCACAGTTTCCCAGATTACAGATTTAATAAAAGAAATTTTAGAAACTTCATTCCGAACTATAACAATTGAAGGAGAAATTTCTAACTGGAAACCTAGTTCAGCTGGTCATATTTATTTTACTCTCAAAGATAATGGTGCTCAGATTGGAGCTGTAATGTTCAGAGGTAGTGCCATGTATTTAGGATTTAAACCTAAAGATGGTGATAAAGTCAGATGTACAGGTTCCATTTCAGTTTATGCACCTAGAGGAAATTATCAGCTGATTGTTACAAAAATGGAAAATGCAGGCAGTGGAAATATTCTTCAAATGCTGGAAGAACGGAAAAGAAAACTGGCTGCAGAAGGGCTTTTTGATGAATCCCGAAAAAAGAAAATTCCAGCTTTTCCCAGAACAATTGGTGTAGTTACAAGTCCTACAGGAGCTGCATTAAGAGATATTTTACAAATAACAAAGCGCAGAAATAAGAATGTAAATGTTGTAATACTTCCAGCTATTGTTCAAGGCGCTGATGCGGCACCAACAATTGTAAAGATGATTGAAATTGCCAATTTCTATAAACTTTGTGATGTACTAATTGTGGGACGAGGTGGCGGTTCTTTAGAAGATCTGCTTCCATTCAGCGAAGAAAATGTAGTCCGCGCAGTAGCTGCATCTGACATCCCTGTGATAAGTGCAGTAGGACACGAAATTGACTGGGCCCTTTGTGATTATGCCGCAGACAAAAGAGCAGCTACTCCTTCCGCAGCTGCAGAACTGACTGTTCCCCTTTTGGCAGACATTACAACAGAACTTGAAAGTTTTAAAACAGATTTTTATGACAGCATCAGACAAAAAATTGAACATTCAAGGTTATTAATCAAAAGTTTTAACCCTGAATCATTAGAAATAAAATTCAGAACCATACAGCAGCCTTTGTTAAATCGTTTTGAAAAAGCACAGGAAGATTTAAAACTGAATCTTGAAACTAAATTAAAAGACTTAAGAAATAAAATACAGCAGGACAGAACAGTTTTAGAAAACGCAAGTCCACAGACCATTTTTAATAGAGGTTATTCTATGGTTCGCTGTGAAGACGGTTCTATTTTACGGAATGCAGATCAGGTAAAAAAAGACCAGATACTTGAAATTACACCGGCTGCAGGAAAAGTAACTGCAATCGTAAAATAAAAAATCTCAGGAGGCATATAATGAATTTTGAAGAAAAACTTGCACAGCTAGAAAAACTTACACAGGATATAAAAAGAACAGATATTTCTCTGGAAGATGCATTAAAAGATTTTGAACAGGGAATTCAACTTGCCAACGGTCTTGAAAAAGAACTGGATAAAATTGAAGGAAAAATTCAGATTTTAATGAATGAACCTTCCCCTATGTCAGCAGAAAATCCTCCTCAAATGGATTTATTTTCTGATGCAGATGAATTAACAGGTACTTCAGGAGCACCAAAAGAAGGAACTCGTCAATGAGCATAAATAATCCCATTAAGACTCTTAATCCAGAAGTTGCAAGAAAAATTGCAGCTGGAGAAGTCATAGACAGACCAAACGCAATTGTACGTGAATTAATGGACAATGCCATTGACTCTGGAGCTACTTCAATTACTGTTGAAATTGCAGGTGGAGGAATTGAAAAAATCAGAATTATAGACAATGGATGTGGAATGACTAAGGAAGATTTACAAAACTGTGCTCATCCACATGCCACAAGTAAAATCTCTTCAGAAACCGATTTATTAAATCTTTCCACACTAGGTTTTCGTGGTGAAGCATTAGCCTCAATTGCGGCTGTTGCCAGACTTTCAATTAATTCCAGCGGCTGGAAAATGAGAGCCAGCATTACAGAAGATCATATTCTTGAAGAAACTGCTGAAATAAAGGGAACTATAGTTCAGGCAGAAGGCTTATTTGAAAATTTTCCAGCCCGCAGACAATTCTTAAAAAGACCTGCAACAGAAGGTTTGATGTGTAAATCAACTTTCATTGAAAAAGCAATGGCACGTCCTGATATAAGTTTCAGATTTATTAACGAGGGTGAAACTAAAATAGATTTACCGGCAAACCAATCCTTAAAGGAAAGATTTTTGCAGGCAAACTCTTACAGTGAAGATAAAGCTCTTTTTACAGAACTTTCAAATCACTCCTCAAATAAAACCGACTGGAACTTCAATTTAGTTATAGGAGAACCTGCAATTTACCGTTCTAACAAAAAAGAAATCTTTATTTATGCAAACGGCAGAAGAATACAGGAATATTCTTTAGTTCAGGCAGTTGAATATGGTGGTCAAGGATATTTTCCAAACGGAACTTACCCTGTTGCAGCTGTATTTGTTAATATTGATCCTCATCAAATTGATTTCAATATTCATCCTGCTAAAAAAGAAGCCAGATTTTATGATATTGCAGATTTGCATCACGGATTAAGTTCAACAATTAAAAATCATTTTCAAACTTTTACAAAAGCAAACTTTCAGGACGATAAAAATACAGATGATATTCGTGAAGATTTATTTGCTTCAGCTTCAGACTTTTCAAAGCCAGCACCTTTCACTGAAAGAAAAACAGTAAATTATACAAATCATATCAACTATAAAGCTCCTGAAACTGGAGAAAAGACTTTTTCAGATTACCGTTCAAAATTTCTTGGTGGAAATTCAGGCAATTCTTCATATTCAGAATTATCTTCCCGCTCATATAACTCACAGAATTTCTCAAATCACATAAAACCATGGAATGAAAATTCAGCTGAAAACTTAGCATCACAGGCACTAGACGAATCAGTTCTGGAAAAACAATCTCAAGTAAAATTCATAGGATGCTGTTTAGGTACATTCTTACTGGCAGAAAAGAATAATAATCTTTACATAATTGATCAGCACGCCGCACATGAGCGCCTTCTTTTTGATAAAATAATGAAATCACAAGGTAAAACTCAACCTTTGCTGATTCCTTACAAAATCAGAACAGAATCAAAAACCCAGGATAATCAGCTGGAAAAATTAAAAGATAAACTTACAAAAATAGGATTTGAAACAAAATTTATTAAAGATGGGGAATGGGAAATTACATCCATTCCAGAACGATGGACAGGTTCAGAATATGATTTACGAACTTTACTTTTTGTAAAGCATGTTGAACCAGAAGAAATCATCCGCTCAATTGCAGCAATGACAGCATGTAAAGCAGCTGTAAAAGACGGATATGTCCTGGATGATGACACAGCTGCATTACTTGTAGAACAGGCCTTTACCTTAGAAGATCCTCATTGTCCACACGGAAGACCTGTTTACACAGTAATTTCCAGACAAAAGTTGTTTGAACTAGTAAAGCGAACTTAAAACATCTGCAACTTCAGAAGTTTTATATTCAGGATTTTTAGCCTGCAGATAAATCAGATATTTTTCTGCAGAAGTAGAATCCCCCTGCTGAATACAAACTTTTGCCAGTTCATAACATGCATCCCAGTTGGAAGGCTGTTTTTTCCAGATAAATTCATAAACTTTTCTGGCATTAGCATAATCTTTATCATTTGCATAGGCATTTGCCAGATTTGTAACAACGGCCATATTGTCAGGTTCAATTTTCATTGCATTTTTAAAATACAAAACTGCATTTTTATAATCTTTAACCAGCAAATAAGCTGAACCAAGATTATTGTTCGCTTCAAAATTCGTTTTATCGGAATCACAGACTTCTTTTAAAAGTTGAATAGCTTTTTCAGTTTCAGGAGGATCCAGTTTCATGTAAAGGCGACTCAAATTTATTTTTGTTTTATTGTGTGCAGAATATGTATCTAAGGCTTCATTATAAAAAATTACAGCAGATTCATAATCACCTTTTGTATCTAATACAAGGGCATAATTATACACAACATTTGCTTTTATCTTTGGATTAGAAAAGATAAATTTTTCGTCATAAACTTCTTTAGCAAATTTTTCTGCTTCAGAAAGCTTATTCTCTTCAAGAAAAACTTTTGAAAGATTATATTTTGTATTTGATTTTTCTTCTCCAGGTTTCTGAAGTTCCAGAACTTTAGAGAATGTATTTTCAGCTTTCTCCAGATTTTTTGTTTCATAATATGCAACACCTAAATCAACATAGGCTGAAGTATTTTGATTATTTATTGAAATTACTTTTTCAAAATATGGAATTGCCTTTTTATAATCTTCCTTTCGAGAATACAAGCGGGCAATTTCCAAATTAGAACGTTCATGATTTTCATTCATCTGTAAAACTTTATTAAAAGCCTGTAGTGCTTTTTCGTCATCATTTAACTTTGTAAAAGATAATCCAAGATTGTATCTGGAAGGAATAAAAGAACTATTTTTATTACAACAAATTTCAAAATTATCTGCTGCAAGTTGATATTTACCCTGCAGATAGTACATTCGTCCCATATCATAAAAATAAAAATAATTGTCAGGATTAATTGAAGCAGCTTTTGATAACTCTTTTATAGCCAGATCATAATTCTTTTTTCTAATTGCATTTTGTACAAGGGCATTGTGAGCAACATCATTTTCAGAATTTTCAGACAAAACTTCCCGGGCAATTTTTTCTGCTTTATCAAGTAAATCAGCTTTTTTATCTTTATCTTTACTATTTTCAGCCTGTTCCAAAAGACTTTCAATTTCTGCTTGTTTTTTTGCAATTTCTGCAGCAGCTTTTTCAGCTTCCGCAGCTTTTTTTGCAGCTTCCAGTTTTTTTTGTTCTTCAGCCCTTTTCTGTTCTAAAGCTTTCTTTTCTGCTTCGGCTTTTTTCTGTTCTTCCGCTTTTTTCTGTTCTAAAAGTTTTTTCTCTTCTTCGGCTTTTTTCTGCTCTAAGGCTTTCTTTTCAGCTTCGGCTTTCTTCTGCTCTAAGGCTTTCTTCTGTTCTTCCGCTTTTTTCTGCTCTAAAGCTTTTTTTTCAGCTTCGGCTTTTTTCTGCTGTTCTATTTTCTTCTGTTTTTCTCGTTCAGCAGCTTTCTTTTCAGTTTCTGCCCTTTTAGCAGCAATTTTTTCTTCTTCAAGACGCTGTTTTTCCAAAGCAGCCTGTTTTTCCTGTTCTTCCCTCTTTTTTAGAACTTCTGGATCTGCAATAAATTTTTCTCCGCCATTTTCATTTATTTGTCCAGCAGCTTTTTTTTCTTCAGCAATCTGATTTAAATAAGCCTCTCTATCAGATTTTTCCAAAGAATTTATAATTTTTGACTGATTTATTTTCTGCTGCATTAATTCAGTAAAATATTTATTTT
>JALEPQ010000078.1 GCA_022768685.1 Spirochaetia bacterium | reverse complement strand
AACTAAGGAAATTGCAGATTATATAGAAATTGTTAGAATCTTCTACGAACAAGTTTGTTTGTATTTCACAATTGGATTTAGTGAAGATAAACAAATTATAGGCGAAGCTGCAGATGCCGTTGAAGAAAAAATTGACGAAACCAAGAAAAACCTTAAAAAGGCCAGCCGCAAACGTATTGAAGCAGGTGCCAACGTCAAAGAAGAACTGCAGTATATTGATATAGTTCGTAAAGTTGAACGTGCCGGCGATTGTGTTTATGCTTTATTGCAGGGAGTTTATGATTAATTTATGTTTAGATTGGGATTGTTAATGTAAAAATACTTCCTGTTTGCCATTCTGTGTTTTCTGAATATTCGATTTTGATGTTGTTCAATTTGCAAAGTTCATAAACAACATAAAGACCAAGCCCGTTTGTTTTTTCTTTGCCTGTAGGTTTTGTTCCGATATTTGAGAATTTTTTGAAAAGTTTTACTTTCTTTTCGTCTGGAATACCTCTGCCGTTATCTGCGATATTTAATTGAAGAAAATTATCTTTTTTTGAAGTCCAGATTTTTATTTTTCCACCGATTGGCGTGTATTTTATGGCATTATCTACAATATTCTGATAAATGCCTTTCAAACAGTTTTCATCACAAATAACATAGTCGTCAATTTCTTCATCTGAATTTAATTCAACTATAAAATCCTGATTTTTGCGTTCTGATTTTGGTTTTAAGAAAAGATTTTCTATTTCAATAAATTCTTTCAAATTGATTTTCTTTGGATTTAGCAAAATTCTTCCGTCAGAAATTCGATATGAAGTCAGAACATTTTGTATAACAGAATTTATCTGGTCTGTTGCCATCTGGATATTTTGAATCATCTGTTTTGTGTTTTCATCAAAATCAATTTTTGAAAGTTCGTGAATCTCATTGAGAAGAATTGTGAGCGGCGTATTTACATTGTGAGTTACAAAATACAAAAACGAACTTTTTTCTTTTTCTGATTTGTATAAATCCTGATTTTTTTTGAATTGAATATGCAAAGTTGAAAGGCTTTGAATTTTCGAAATTATATCAAGAATATCAAAAGGACGAACGAGAATCGATGTGCTTCCGCTTTTATTACATTTTTCGACTAATTCAGAATTCAAACCGTTTTCATCTTTTGGAATCAGAGAAAGAACTGGGATTTCAAGAAGATTATGCGAAATTCTTAAAGTTTTGCAAAATTCAAGAGATTCGTCTTGTGCATTATCTGGAATTATTATGACAATTTGGATTAAATTTTCATCAATCGATTTCAATAATTCTGAAGTATTTTCAAAAATTCGGCAAAAAGAACCAGAAGTTTCAAGAACAAGTTTTACAGAAACAGCAATTTCTTTATTTTTTGATTTTGGAATAAAAATCCCGACAGAGATACTTTCTGTGTCAAAATCATCTATATTAATATTCTTAATATTTTTTATATTAATAGTAGATTTCGCAATTTCCGAAAAATCTACTTGTTTTTTTGGAGATAGAGAAATGGCTTTTTTTAGAATTTCTGAAATATTCATAATCTATTTTAATTTTACATAATAAATATTCATATTTCATCTAATTTTTTTTAATCTCGTAAAATTCTTGTAAAATTCTTATAAAACTATTGTAAAATAATCTTATGAAAACGGACTTTATCATAACCTGTATTTCAAATGTAGTAATGACAATTATTTTTGGAATCATAATAGCTCGTAATAGAATAATGGAAAAAAATCAGCGAAGAAATTTTTTGCTTACATTTTTTATGATTTGTCTGATTATTCTTCTTGAATATTTAACTTTGATTCTTGATGGCAGCGATGTTAAATTCAGATTTCTTCATATTCTTGTGAATTTTCTAGGCTTTGCACTTACTCCAACTGTTTTTATTTTTTTAGTAAAAGCGATTTTACCAGAAAAAAAACTTAAATTGCGTATATTTTTGTGGTTATTATATTTTTTTTGGTTTGCAATTTCTCTTTTTTATGGAAAAAGCGTTTTTAAAGTTGATTCACAAAATTCGTATTCCAGAGATGTGTATTTTTTCATTTATGTTATCGTATCGTTTATAAATATTTTTTTGTTCATTATCGAAAATATTGAATTGTCAAGGAATTTTCATAATAAAAATTTTATTCAGATTGGTGCGACTACATTTTTTTTGATAGCTGGTTCTACTGTTCAAATTATTTTTCCAGAAATTTATGTTTGCTGGTTTTGTATTTCTATTTCTTCGTTTGTTTATTATTGTCTGCATATTGAATTGATTGAACATATTGATTTTCAGACTACACTTTTGAATTATTCTAGTTTTTTGCGTGATATTAATTCAGAAAAGAAAAAATCTGTAATTATTTTAATCGAACTTGATAATTTTAAGAAAATTCAGGCAAATTATTCTCGTTTTCAGGCTGATGAAATCGTAAAAAGAATTTCGTCTCATATAAAATCTTTCTACGGAAATTTAGGTTTTTGTTACAGAATCGCTGTAGATGAATTTGCAATTATCACAAAAAATACAGATTTGGATTTTGTAGATTTAAACAAAAACTTTTTTAAAGAAGTTGCAGTTCAATCTTTGGAACTTGATATTCTTCCTTTAGTCTCAATCGGATATTCTCAATTCAAAAAAGGTGATAATCTGAATGAAATTTTGACAATCATTGATAAAGAAAAACTTAATTTTAACAAAGAAAGACTTTTGTACTTGTATCAATAACTTAATTTGGAATAAACATATATCCAGTTCTACTAAACGAAACTAAATGGTGTGGATTTTTTGGATCATCTTCTATTAGAGTTCTTAGTGAATAAATGTTTACATAAATATTACTTTCAATTTTGATTGGATCTTCATTATCAAGACTGTTAGAATCCCATATTTCAGAATAAAGTTTGCTAAATGAAAGTACAACATTTGGATGCTGAATGAAATAAAGCATTATATCAAATTGTTTTTTTCGTACAGGAATTGGAATGTTGTTTTTTGTCAAAGTTTTGGATTCTGTATTGATTTCAAATATTCCGCTTGAATAAATTGTTTTGATAGCCTTTTTTTCATAAGACATATAAGAAAGACGAGTAATCATTCTCTTTATTCTCTGCAAAAGTTCTTCCATATAAAACGGCTTTGTAATGAAATCATCGCAACCAGATGCAAAGCCTTCAACTTTTGTTTTCTCATCTTGAATCGAAGAAACAATCATAACTGGAAGAACCTTATTCTGTAATCGTATTTTTTTTAAGATTTGCATTCCGTCTTCACCATCAAGATTCAAATCTAATAAAACAAGACTGAAATAATTGTTTGAAAGTGCAATAGAAGCATCTTCAATTCCATAACATTGAACAATATCGTAACCGTTTTTTTTGAGTTGCTGTGTTATGTAATCGTTAAAATTAGCAGTATCTTCAATCACAAGAATAAGTTCTTTTTCTTCTTCATCTTCCATAGATTCTATATTAAATGGAAAAATAAAAAAAATCTAATTTTTTGTTAATTTTTAGAAAAATTTTAGAAGTCAGAAATATAATGTATAATAACTCGCAATTTTTGGAGGATTGTCATCCTTAAAAAAAATAAAAAAGGCGAAAGCCATAGGAGAAAGGAAAGATGAAAAAGAAGCTTATTGCAATTGTAATGGGTTTGTTGGTTTCTACAAGCGTATTTGCTACAGGTAAAATGGGCGCTGGTCTTGGTTATGTAGCATTTGGTCAGAAAGAAGGCGTATTTACAGATTTAGTTGGTTGTGTATTGAATAGTTTGTTCCCATCACAGCCAATCGCTATGCTTACAGGTTCTTGGGGTGCTGATGTTCTTCCAGCTAACAAAACTATGGGGTGTGGTCTTGGATATCAGATTTTCGCTGAAAAAGAACCTACAATGGTAAACCAGATTTTAGGTTGGTGGGTTAATGCAGTAGTATGGCCATCACAGCCAATCGCAATGATTAACGGTTCTTGGGGTGGAGACGATCCAGACTACGCTGTATCTGGAAAAGTTAACGTTTCACTTGCTGAATAACTTTTCTTAAAACGTCCGTTATGTTAAAAAACAAAAACGGAGTAAAAAACAAGCAAATTTTTATTTGCTTGTTTTTTTTACTCTTTTCAAATTTACATATCTTTGCTGATGAACAGAATTCATCAGATTACGATTTATTTTTTAATAATTATTTATTCTTACCAGATTTAAGTTTTCACAATTCCGAAGTATCGGAAGAAAATGTTAATTTTTTATTAGAAAAAATAGAAAATTTAAAGCTTTACAATCACAACTATTGGCATATACTTCTTCATTATAAAAAGAAAGGAAATGGATATAAAAGCATTTTTCATGGAGATGATTTTTTCCTTGCAGAAGATGGTGCTACAAATCCAAAAGCAGAATTAGAAGCTGATTTAAAAGATTTTTTAAAAGGAAAAAATATAGATAAATTTCCTGCCAGATATAAATGGTTAAAATCTCAACTTGAAACTGAAAATGAGAAATATTTCGATTTTAGAAATGAAATATACAGTGATACATTCAGACCAGAAGAAGCTTATTTGCTTTTTCCAGCAGGTTATTTACGTAATCCTGCATCAATTTATGGACATACGTTAATATTATTTTCCAAAAAAAATAATTCAGCGGCAGATAATAAAGTATTTGCTTTCATTGCAGAAGATACAAAAGATTCAAATATAAAAAAAGTTTTTAAGGGGCTTTTTGGTGCATACGATGGACTTTTTAAATTTTCTACTTATGCAAGTCAAATTGGTAAATATAATGAAAAAGAATCCCGTGATATATGGGAATATAAATTAAAGCTTACACCCGAACAATTAGATTTTCTTTATTCACATGCTATAGAACTTACAAATGCTCATATCAAGTATTTGTATACAAATCAAAACTGTACTGCTGAATTAATGGAAGCTCTCAGGGCGGCATATCCGGAAGAAAATTTTCTGGGCATGATGGGTGGAATCTGTGAACCTGTTGAAGCTGTAAAACTTCTGTATAAAAAGGGTTTTACCGAAGAACCAGATTATCGTCCTTCTATTGCCAGCAGATTGGATTATGAAGAAAGTTTTTTAACAAATAAACAAAAGAAAGCAGCCGCTGATTATAATTTTGGAAGAATTTCTCTTGAAGAATTTGATCAGTATTTTTCAAATGATTTTGAAAAACTTGTTGGATATAACCTCGCAGTAAATGCAATGAAAATCCGTGTATATAATCAGGATTTAGAGAGAGAGAAATATGTCCAGCGGGCAATGCCTATTGCAATTGCATCTGAATCTCTTAATGCAGACTTTAAGGATGACATAGTAAATAAGGATTTTCCACATTTAGGACATGATTTATGCAGACTTACTGTATCGGCTGGTTACGATAATGGAGATTTATTTACACAGTATTATTTTAGACTTGCCAGCCAGAATTTTATGGATATTGATAAAGGAATGCTTAAGAATACACAACTTTCTTTTTTCAGTGGTTCATGTTCATATTATCCTTTGTTAAATAACTTTCAGCTTGATACACTGGATATTGTTAGTATTAAGTCTATTTCACCAACAAACAGATATTTTTTGGGAAATGCTTTTGAAGTTATTGTTGGATTGGAAAGAAATCTAACGGAAACTGGAGATGATCTTGCATTCAGAACAACGAATAATGTTGGTTTAAGTTATATGCTTGGAAAATACAATCAGTTTTATTCTCTCGTTGGATATGATATATTTATCAACTTTGATTACAGATATTGGATTGATTTTTTACCTGGTATAAGTGTGGGTTTTGTAACATCTGCTGGTCCCTGGAAGCAACATATTCTTGCAGAATATAAATTAGGACTTATTTCTGGTGTACATTCAAGAATAAATTTATCACTTGAAGAAAGCATTGGTTTATTCAGAAATTTTTATATATCTGCTGGTACTTATTTTACCAGAGATTATAAACGAAATATCCTTAAAGGGACTATTGGTTTTAACTTTAGCTTCTAATATAAAAAAACTATGGCTATGAAAAAACGCTCAACAGAGTGTGAAACAGTATTCGGTCAGACAAAAGGCTGCCCTTTTTTGAAGTTTATACAACTTCTAGGACAGCCCCAACGCCCAAATATTTTAATCTTTTACAACTTTAGTAAGTTTTGCCAGTTTTTTGTAGATTTCTGTGTTGTCGTAAAAGCCTTTGAATTCTTCCTGACCTGCACCTAGGGCAAATACTGGAACTGGAAGACCTGTATGACTGTTGGAAGTCCAGCCAAGACCTGACTTAGCATTCAAAATGTGTGTAATTGTGATTGTAAGTGGTTCGTAAGTTCCGTAAATGTCGTATTCCATCTGATTACGAGTTTTATCATTTTTAATTGTTTTTTCGTAAGCAGTTTTTATGCGGCCAAGTTCGTAATCTGTAAGAACAAGTCCACCATTTTTATCGCTGCCATTGCTTCCTGGAAGTTTAAGTCCGAACATAGTTTCTACATCTTTCATAACAGCTTCAAAACTTGTGCCGTTTTTCTTGTAAGCTGAAACATAGTCTGAATCAAACTTAGCATAAGAAATTTTCTGACCGTCCAATGTGCGGAAGAACAAGTTATAGTCTGTACCAGCATAACCGATTGTAAGTCCACCTGTTTCGTGGTCAGCAGTTACAAGAATGAGTGTTTCTTTTGGATGTTTATTATAGAAAGCAATTGCTTCTTCTACAGCTTCGCTTAAAGCAAGTGTATCTGCAATTGAAGAGCGGGCATCGTTAGCGTGGCAGGCCCAGTCAACTTTTCCACCTTCTACCATCATAAAGAAACCTGTCTTGTTATCAAGAACTTCGATTCCTTTGCGAACATAATCGCGGAGAGCCCATTCACCCTCTTTGCGGTCGTTATCGTAGCTCATAGAATCTGAGTCAGCCAAAGTTTCTGCAACTACAAGAGCTTTGTCGCCGTTTTTAAGTGCATCAGCAGATTTCTGATCAAAACAAACTTTATAACCTGCTTTTTTTGCCAAATCGTAGATAGAAGTTTTATCTTTGTTTTTGTCCTGTGGTTCCATTAAAGCACCACCAGCAAAATAGTCAAAGTTTGAAGCAACAAGTTCTTCACCTATTAAGTAGTTTGATTTACG
>JALEPQ010000066.1 GCA_022768685.1 Spirochaetia bacterium | reverse complement strand
CTTTTTGTGGCTGCTGCGAAGCGGCAGTTCAATAGTTTCTATACCACAAAAAGCGTGTAGCGCATTATTGCGCGGTTTTGAATCACGCAACCGTGACTGGGAGCCAAAAAATCGGATTTTTGTTTATAATGCGGAAGCCCTCCATAAATGTCTCTAACAAGTTTTTGTAACAAAAACTTGAAAGCAGCGCAATGTTCATTGACACTTTAAACGACCTTATGGCGCTGCTTATTGCACAAAGACGTAAAATTTACTATTATAACCCTATAACGGCAATGAGGTCGTAGGAAAATATTTGAGTGTTATTATGCACGAATATTTTTCTACGACCTCATTTTTTTTTAAACTTTGTTAAATTAAATCGAGGTGAACTGAAATGGGAAAAAGCACAGGATTTTTAGATTTTGAACGTAAGGAAAACATTACGATTCTTCCAGCAGAACGATTGGAAAATTTTAAGGAATTTCATAAAGCATTAGATGAAAAAGCCAGAAGAGAACAGGCTGGTCGCTGTATGAATTGTGGTGTTCCAATGTGTCAGAGTGCAATCCGTCTTGCAGGAATGGTAACAGGTTGTCCTTTACATAATTATATTCCTGAATGGAATGATGCTCTTTACCAGGGACAGTTTGATATGGCAGCATGGCGTCTTCTTAAAACTTCATCTTTCCCAGAGTTTACTGGTCGTGTTTGTCCTGCTCTTTGTGAAAAAGCCTGTAATTGTGGAAGTCCTGTTTGTAAGGATGGTTCTGTAACAGTTCATGATAACGAACTTTATATTATCGAAAAGGCATTTGAAAGTGGATATATGAAACCAGAAATTCCTGCTGTTCGTTCCGGAAAGAAAATTGCGGTAGTAGGTGCTGGTCCTGCAGGTTTAGCTGTTGCAGATTTATTGAATCGGCGTGGACACAATGTAACTGTTTTTGAACGTGATGATAAAGCCGGTGGATTATTGATGTATGGTATTCCTAATATGAAGCTGGATAAATCAATTATTGACCGTCGTATTAAACTGATGGAAGCTGAAGGTGTTGAATTTAAATTTAATTCTGATGTAGGAGCAAATGTTTCTGCAGATGAAATTATGAAAAATTATGATGCAGTTGCCCTTTGTTGTGGTGCTAAAAAAGCTCGTCCATTGTCTGCGGCTGGAATTGAAAATGCTGAAAGCGGTGTAATGTTTGCTGTAGATTTCTTGAAATCTGTTACAAAATCACTTTTAGCTTCAGATTTAAAAGATGGAAATTTCTTTGATGTAAAAGATAAAAATGTAATTGTTGTAGGTGGTGGAGATACAGGAAATGACTGTTGTGGTACATCAATCCGTCTTGGAGCAGCTAGTGTAACTCAGATTGAAATGATGCCATGTCCTCCAGAAAAACGTGCTGAGAATAATCCATGGCCACAGTGGCCTAAGGTTCTTAAAACAGACTATGGTGCTGAAGAATCAATTTACAAATTTGGTCATGATCCCCGTGTATATGAATCTACCATTAAGGAAGTGTACACAAAAGATGGTAAAGTTTGTGGTGTAAAAACTGTAGAAGTTGAATTTCAGATGATTGATGGTAAACGTCAGCTGGTTGAAAGAAAAGGAACTGAAAAAGATCTGCCTTGTGATTTAATTTTAATTGCCGCAGGTTTTCTTGGTGCAGAAGATTATACTCCTAAGGCTTTTGGTACAGAAGTAGGTCCAAGAAGTACTGTTGTAACAAAATCTACAATAGAGGTAATGTCGGGAGCTGCAAATCCAGATGGATATTCTACAACAGTAAATAAAGTTTTTGCTGCCGGAGATATGCATAGGGGACAGTCCTTAGTAGTTTGGGCAATTGCTGAAGGTCGCGAGTGTGCCCGTGAAATTGATACATTCTTAATGGGTTATAGTAATCTGTAGTTTTTCATAAAAGAGGAAAAAATGGGCTTACATGATGAATGTGGTGTAGTGGGAATTTATGGATGTGAAAATGCAGCTTCCCTTACATATTTTGGTCTTGTTGCATTACAGCATAGAGGACAGGAAAGTGCAGGAATTGCTGTTTCTGACGGAAAAACAATAAAACTTAGAAAAGATATGGGGCTGGTTGGAGATGTTTTCAAACAGAACCATTTTGAAGAATTAAAAGGAAACATTTCTGTTGGACATGTCCGTTACGCAACTGCAGGTGGAAGAACAATAGAAAATGCTCAGCCTTTTTTGAATACTTTTAAGCTTGGTTCACTTGCATTGGCTCATAACGGACAACTTGTAAATTATGAACCATTGAGAGAAATGCTGGAAGATTCAGGTTCTACGTTTGGTTCTAATTCTGATACTGAAGTAATTCTGAAGTTAATAGCACGCACATATAAAAAAGGCCTTGTTGAATCAGTAAAAAATACTTTACAGCTTATCAAGGGGTCTTATGCACTGTGTATTATGTCAGAAGATTGTCTGATAGGTGTTCGTGATCCAAATGGTATTCGTCCATTGTGTCTGGGTAAAATAGGTGATGGTTATGTTCTTGCCAGTGAATCTTGTGCAATAGATGCAATGAATGGAGAACTGGTACGTGATATTGAACCTGGAGAAATTGTAATCATCAATAAAGATGGAATAACTTCACTTAAGCAGGAAGAGAAAATTCAGAAGCAGACTTGTGTTTTTGAATATGTTTATTTTGCCCGCCCAGATTCAATTATTGATAGAATTCCTGTTCAGGAAGCCCGCTATAAAATGGGTGCAGTTCTTGCAAAAGAAAGCAAAGTAAATGCTGATGTTGTTGTGGGGGTTCCAGATTCTGGAATTGGGGCTGCAATCGGATATTCAAAAGAAGCTGGAATTCCTTATGTGGCAGGAATTGTAAAAAATAAGTATATTGGACGAACATTTATTGCTCCAACTCAAGCAGAAAGAGAAAATATGGTGTTTGTAAAATTAAATGCCTTAAAAAGTGATCTTGATGGAAAGCGTGTTGTTGTAATTGATGATTCCATTGTGCGGGGAACTACAAGCCGCAGACTTGTTCAGATTCTTCGCAGAGCGGGTGCAAAAGAAGTTCATTTTAGAGTAAGTTCTCCTCCTGTAAAATTTCCATGCTATTTAGGAATTGACACTCCTAGTAAAAATGAACTGATTTCCAGTACACATGAACTTGAAGAAATCAGAAAAGAAATTGGAGCGGATTCTCTTTCTTTTATAAGTCTTGAAGGAATGCTTAGTGCATTACGCCAATGTAATAAAAATGCAGATGGATTCTGTAAAGGCTGTTTCTGTGGAGAATATCCGGTAAAATAGGGGTCTTCTTATAATGATTTAATCTGTATTACCACAGGCGTTTATCTTAAAAAAGTATGGTAAAAAATCTGAAGAATCAGCTTCCATAAGTAGAAATTATCTGTTCAGCAACTTTTATTCGCTTCAGACAACGATCCATTGCTTCTTTTTCCAGATAATGGTGAGCTTCTTCTTCAGACATGTTGAGATTCTGCATTAAAAGCATTTTTGCCCGGTTAACAAGGCGAATTTCTTCCATTTTCTCTTTTAATTTAAGAGTCTGACTTGAAAGGACAGTCACCTTGTATTGCACCGCAATGGCTATTTTTATCATATTGTAAAAAAAGAACTGATCAAAAGGGCTGGGAACTGTTAAAATTCCAAAAGATTCTACTTTGTAACTTATCTGCTCGTAATACTGGTTAGGACACAGTAAAAGAATTGTGCTGAGAGAATCTGCAATGTCGGTGGCAAAATCAGTGCCTTCTCCATCTGCAAAATCTACAATTATAATATTGTATATTTTTTCAGCACATTTTCTTCTGGCCTCATTAAATCCGCTTACAATCTGCAGGTCAAACATGGGAGGCATAAGCATGGCATTTATGAGAGTAGAAATTTTAATGTCTTTAGTCACAACTAAAACGCTGTGTGAATCAATTGTCATTTATCAGTTTCCCAGAATTTCCTGAACAAACTTGCTTTTTTCAGCAAGTTCCTTTGCCTTAGTCAGATTTATTGGAAGAATATCAAAAGCAGCAGAAGTAGTAAAAAGATTATCAGTTACCTCTTTTGGTGGCTGCATGTTATTTTTAATACCATCAATAGCAGCATTAATGACTAAGGCAAATGCAATATATGGATTACATTCAGGATCAGGAGTTCTAATTTCAAAACGGGTACCATCTTTTGTGGCAGGAACTCTAATCAGTGTAGAACGGTTTTCTTTACCCCAGCAGATATATTTAGGAGCCTTGCAGCATCCTAAACGTTCATAAGAATTTTCTGTAGGATTTAAATAATAAGTAAAATCCTTGATGTGTGTTAAGATACCGGCAAGTACATTTGGCATTTTAGATTCATCAGAACAGGAAATATTTATGTGCATTCCGCTTCCTGCTTTATCAGAAAGAGGTTTTGGAGAGAAATCTGCATACAAACCGTTGCTTGCAGCTCTTGTACTTACAATCATCTTAAAAGTTGAAACATTGTCAGCAGCGGAAAGAGGATCTGAATAATGAAAATCTATTTCATTCTGACCAGGACCTTCTTCATGATGACTTGCTTCAGGAGTGATTCCCATTTGTTCCAATGTAAAGCAGATGTCACGACGGATGTTTTCCCCTTTATCTGCAGGTGCAATATCCATGTAAGAGCCCTGGTCAAAAGGAACTTTAGTAGATTTTCCATCCTCATCAGTTTTAAAAAGATAAAATTCAATTTCAGAACCAATGTAAAAACTTACATTACATTCATCTTTAGCTTTTTTTACTGCATTCTGAAGCAAAGTCCTGCAGTCTTTTTTATATGGTGTTCCATCTGGATTTTGAATATTACAGAACATTCTAACTACTTTTCCTGTATTTGGTCTCCATGGAAGTACAGAAAGTGTTGCTGGATCAGGATGTAAAAACAAATCAGATTTATCAGGATCTTCAAAACCTGTAACAGCCGATGCGTCAAAACTGATTCCATCTTTAAAAGCCCGTGCCAGCTGATTTGACATTATGGAGATATTCTTTTGTTTTCCAGTAACATCAAAAAAAGCAAGACGAATAAACTTTACATCTTCTTCTTCAACATAATCTAATACTTCTTGTTTTGTATACATAAAATTTCCTGACATTAAAAATACTTTCCCTTATTTTACCGAACATGCTCTAAGAAATTCAACAAAAAGTTTACCTGCATTGTTTGGACGAGACTTGAATTCCGGGTGGAACTGAACACCAACAAAGAATGGATGAGTTTCCTGACTTACTTCAACTGATTCAACCAGTTTTCCATCAGGACTTGTTCCACTTATAATAAGACCTTTATTTAGCATTTCTTCACGGAAATCATTGTTAAATTCGTAGCGGTGTCGGTGACGTTCTTCAATTTCAGAAGCCTGATATACTTTTTCAAGGATTGTCCCTGCTTTAATTTTACAAGGATATTTTCCAAGACGCATTGTTCCACCCATAATTATGCCTTCCTGATCTTTCATAAGGTCAATTACAGGATGAGCACACATTTCATCAAACTCACGGGAATTTGCATCAGCATATCCCAGAACATCACGGGCAAATTCAATTACTGCAATCTGCATACCAAGACAAATACCAAAATAAGGCATCTGATGAGTTCTGGCATAACGACAAGATGCTATCATACCTTCAATACCACGCTGACCAAAACCTCCAGGAAGAATAATACCTGCACAATCACCAAAAATCGAAGGTGCAGTTTCGTCTGTAACGCTGTCACTGTCTACCCATTTTATTTTCAATTTTTTACCAACAACAAAGCTGGCATGATTAAGTGCTTCTACAATACTTAAATAGGAGTCATGTAATTTCACATATTTACCAACAAGGGCAACCTGAATTTCACCTTTGCGGGTTTTAATGCTTTTGCACATTTCTTCCCATTCAGTTAAATCTGGCTGGGCAGCTTCAATACCAAGTTCACGGCAAACAACATCGTCCATTTTCTGTTCATGAAGCATTAAAGGTACAGCATAAAGACTGTCTAAAGTCTGATTATCAATAACACAATCTTCAGCAACATTACAGAAAAGAGAAATTTTACGCCGGATATCAGCAGGAATAGGTTCTACACAACGAGTAACAATAATATCTGGATGAATACCAACACCCATAAGTTCCTTTACAGAATGCTGTGTAGGTTTAGATTTAAATTCTTCTGATCCTCCAATATAAGGAACAAGACATACATGAATAAAAAGACAGTTTCGGCGGCCAACTTCAAGAGCAAGCTGACGAATAGCCTCAAGGAAAGGCTGACTTTCAATATCACCAGTTGTACCACCAACTTCTACGATACTTACATCTGCATCAGTTACCTTTGCATTTTTTAAAATAAAGTCTTTAATTTCGTTAGTTACATGAGGAATAATTTGAACAGTCTGTCCAAGATATTCACCCTTACGTTCCTTATTCAAAACTTCCCAATAAACACGTCCAGAAGTCATGTTAGAATATTTATTCAGACTTTCATCAATAAAACGTTCATAGTGGCCTAAGTCCAGGTCAGTTTCAGCACCATCATCAGTTACAAATACTTCACCATGCTGAAAAGGACTCATAGTACCCGGATCGACGTTCATATAAGGATCAAGTTTTTGTGAGGCAACTTTTAAACCTCTGCATTTAAGCAATCGTCCCAAAGAAGCAGCAGTTATACCTTTTCCCAACCCGCTGACAACACCACCTGTGACAAAAATAAATTTAGCCATTTTAAAGCCTTCCTAAAAAATTATATAAAATGTAGGGGAAAGCCTTCCCCTGTCTCGCACTATGTTGCTCGCCACCCCTTCGCCTAAGGAGCTTCCTGCTCCTTAAAAACCACGGGGAAGAACCCTCTGTAAAAAAAACAAAAAAAAGAGGTCGTAGACTTTTTCCCGAGAGACAATCTCAGTAAAAAATCTACGACCTCTTTGCCGTATTATTTGTACATTTTACAACAAATTGGGAACAAATTCAACTAAGAGGAAAAATATGTGCAGGGCAAACGCATTATAAATGCTTTTCCGTAATGTTGGTGCGAAGGAGCGGGGCGTGGTTCAAAACCGCGCAACCGTGACTGGGAGCCAAAAAAAATCGGATTTTTGTTTATAATGCGTTTACTCTGGAGGGAAAATATGTGCCATTTGTATAAAAAAATTTATTGTTGATGAAAAACAGATTTGGTATTAATGTAATCTTTATGAAAATTAAACACAGCTATCTGATTATAATACTGGCTTTATTATTTGCTTCTTGTCAGAGTTATGTAAATTATAGTGATGTAGTAGCTCAAAATGATGATGTGCATCGCATTTATTTATATGGAGAAACTCACGGAATCCAACTTATTATGCAAAAAGAAATTGAACTGTGGGAAGATTATTACACTAACCAAAATTTCAGACATTTATTTATGGAAATTGGTTATTGTGATGCACAATTGCTTAATCTTTGGATGGAATCTGGAGATGAGGATTTTCTTAATGTAATTTTGAAAAATATTGTCTCTACAGTTAATAATGGAGAAGAAAGAGCAAAACTGAATAAATGGTTTTATAATGAAATAAAATCCAGATGTCCAGAAACAATATTTCATGGCACTGATATTCAACACCAGTGGCAAACTGCAGAATGGTATCAAAAATATTTGGAAAATTTGAACCAACAAGATTCACAGGAATATAAAATGGCTGCAAAAAGTATAGAAGCCTGCGGACAGTATTATTATGATATTGGTAAGACTGATGATAAATTCCGTGAAGAATACATGATTGAAAGATTTAAGCAGGAGTTTGATGTGCTTAGTTCTTTAACTAAAATTATGGGAATTTATGGTGCTCAACATACTAGATTTGACGGAAAATCTTTTAATTCAGATAATTCTAATATGGCAACTCAGCTGCGAGAATATTATTACAATCGTGAAGGAAATATTATTTATACAGAGGATATTTCTAAGTTAAAAAAAAACCAAAGATCTAAAAAAGAATCTTAAGAATCCTAACTAAATCTTTGGTATCTTGTTTTCTATATTAAATTAAAAATTGTTTATATCTACTAAACAAAGATTCTGTACATTAAATTTACTGGCAAGACAATCTGCCATGGCATTTGCAGTATCAATTGAAGTAAAACAGTCAATATCATGTTCAACTGCAAGACGGCGCAATTTTACAGATTCAGCAACAGGATCACGACCTTTAGCAGATGTAGAAATTACATAGTCAATTTTGCCGCTTTCAAGTAAAGTCATAACATTGTCGTTGAAGTTTTCGTGAACTTTTGCAACATAAGTTACTTCCATACCAGAGCGTTCAATTGTGCTGGCATTTCCACTTGTGGCATATAACTTGAATCCTAAATCAGCATATTTTTTTGCAAGGGCTGGAAGTTCTGGTAAGTCACTTTGACGTACACTGAATAAAACTGCTTCTGGACGTTCTTTGTTTGCTCCAGGGTGAATCATCTTCCAACCGGCAGCAAGCATTCCTTTGTAAATTGCCTCTTCCCGAGTTGGTGCAATTCCTAAAACTTCTCCAGTTGATTTCATTTCAGGACCAAGATGAGTATCTACATCCATTAATTTTTCAAAACTGAATACTGGAACTTT
>JALEPQ010000026.1 GCA_022768685.1 Spirochaetia bacterium | reverse complement strand
GTTTCAAACTTACTTAAAATTTCTACTGTTGTAGATATTAAATCTTCAATGCGTTCAATAATAGTTTCAAACCTACTTAAAATTTCTGCTGTTGTAGATTGAGCTGCAGAATGAACTACTTATTTCGTTTCAAACTTACTTAACAATTTCTACTGTTGTAGATGAAATAACAAACTCGCCTGTATGAGAAGTTTCAAATTACTTAAAAATTTCTACTGTTGTAGATTACTCATCTTTATCTGCATACATTTCAGAAATTTGTTTTTCGTATAGCTGAGAAATTCTGTAACGCATTATTTCCTGCTTTGCGGATAATTCCACACCTACTTCAAACTGTTTTGTAATAAGAGTAAATCGATTTATTCTTTCAAAAAGTTTAAATCCATTTTTTGTGTTAACAAGTTCTGCAATTTCTGTATCATAAAGTTTCTGTACAGACTCAGAAGCTAAAATATCATCTAATGAATCATAACTTATACCATTTTCATCGGCATAATTTGTAATTTCATCTTCATCAACTAAGACTAATGCTGAAAGATAGCGCTTATCCTGACCCACAACTACAGCCTGTTTTATATAGCGGGATTCTCCCATTTTCATTTCAATTGGTAAAGGTTCAATATTTTCGCCACCAAGTAAAACAATTGTATCTTTTATTCGGCCTTTAATTTTTAACTCATTATGAACTGTCATAATAGCCAGGTCTCCCGTGTGGAGCCATCCGTCTACTGTAAAGGCTTCAGCAGTTTTTTCAGGATTTTTATAATATCCTTTCATAACAGTTGGTCCTTTAATCTGGAGTTCACCTTCTTTACAGCGGCCTAAAATAAATCCTTCTTGATCAACAATACGTGTCTGAACACCACGTAAAGGATATCCAATAGTTCCAAAAATATTATTTGCAAAAGGACGAACAGAAACTACAGGGGCAGTCTCAGTCATACCATATCCTTCTACAATATTGATTCCTAAAGCCCAGAAAAATTCGTCAATTTTAGGAGGGAAAGCTCCACCACCAGCAATTCCGCCGCGGAAATTATTTCCAAGCATTGCTTTTATTTTTTTGAAAACCAGAAGTTCACCTAATCCGTAGAGTGGCCATAAAAGTGTCCATGGAATTATAAAAAGAAACCACCATAGAACTGTATAATATCTGCCAAAACATGGATTTTTATTAAACATCTTTCTGGTCATCCTTTTCTGGATAATTGCCACGTTTACAAAAAAATTAAAAAGATCGTTTGTTAAATCTCCTGCTTTTCGCATTTTTTTTGTAATTCCATCATAAACGGCTTCAAAAATTCTTGGAACAGCAGGAAGAATTGCAGGATTCATTTTCTTTATATCAGCAAGAAGAATAGAACCAATTGGTTTTGAATATACAATGGAAAGTGCCTGAGCAAAAATTACATATTCAACAATACGTTCAAAAACATGCCAGATAGGGAGTACACACACCGCTCTTTCGCCTGGATTTCCATAAATACGAACCTGTAAATCATCTATCTGGGCAAGAAAATTTTGATGAGAAAGCATTACACCTTTTGGAGTTCCTGTTGTTCCGGAAGTAAAAATAATAGTTGCCAAATCATCAGCCTTTCCTTTCTCCAGTTCTTTTTCCACAACATTTTTATTCTGTATTCGCCAGGTTTTTCCATTTTCAACAACATCTTCAAAATATAAAATTTCAAGACCTGCATTGTCTGCTGCCTGTTTTACATTCTCTTTTACATCTTTTTCAAAACAAATCAGTTTTTTAATGGCTGGTAATTTTTCTTTTAAAGAAACAATTTTGTTTATCTGTGCACAGTTTTCTACAATACAAAGTTCACATTCAGTAATAGAAAGAATTTTTTCAAGATCATTTACTGTTGCATCACAACCACGAGGAACATCAACAGCTCCAATAGCCATAATTCCAATATCTGCCTGCTGCCATTCAGCCCTGTTATCAGAAATTAAACCTACAGGCTGTTCTCTTTTTATGCCCATATTTATTAAAGCGGCACCAAAATCAAGACCAATCTGAACCATTTCTCTATATGTAACAGGTTCAAATTCTCCTCCTCTTTTTGTTCGCTTAAACTGAGCTACAATTTCAGGATATTTTTCTGCTGTCTGAATAATCATTTTTGGAACTGTCATGTTGTCTTTAAAAAACATACGTAAACCTCATCAGTGACATTTTTACGAATTTTGTCATTTTGCATTATTATAATTATTACAAACATTAAAAACAAGTCATATCAGTAAGATTGTAAAAAAAAGCCCCTTTCCTTCTGAAACCAGCTGGAAAAGGGCTTTCAAAAAACTACTTTTTATAAATTAGTCTTTCAACCAGGCAGTTTCTTTTGGAGTTTTCTTTACAAATGGGCGTTTAAGGGCCTGCTTAATTCCATTTGGAAGAATATATTTAAGTTTATCTTCTGCAACTCTCATTGTTGAACAATCAGGATTATCTCTTGTAAGTTTGATTGCATCAAATTCACATCTTGTTGTACACAATCCGCAACCAACACATTTGTTAGGGTCTACGATTGAAGCACCACATCCAAGACAACGTTTTGTTTCAGCTTTAACCTGCTCTTCTGTAAAAGTAAGTTTTGTATCACGGAAAGTTAATTTTCCATCTTCAACTTTAGCATACTTAGCAGTCTGACGACCTGTGTTATCATAGTTTTCAACCAAAATATCATCTTTGTTTAATTCAATGAAGAAGTTTGGATCACGTCCAATTGTAAGTGATGAGTGAGGCTGTACAAATCTATGAATAGAAACAGCTCCTTCTTTACCACATGCAATAGCATCAATAGCAAATCTTGGACCATAGAACATATCACCACCAACAAAGATATCTGGAACTGTTGTCTGGAAAGTTATTTTGTCTGCAACTGGAGCTGGTCCCTTGAATTCAACATTTTCTCCTTCAAGTAAGTTACCCCATTCTGTGTACTGACCAACAGAAAGGATTACATTAGAACAATTGATTGTCATTGTTTCATTTTCATCGTATTTTGGTGCAAATTTTTTACAACCATCAACAACTTCAAATACAGAAGTACATTTCTTGAAAACAATTCCTGTAACTTTGCCATTTTCAGTAAGAATTTCTTTAGGACCCCATCCACCGGCAAATTCAATACCTTCTGATTCTGCAAGTTCAATTTCTTCTGGTAAAGCTGGCATAATATCTCTAGTTTCAAGAGAAACCTGAGTTACTTTAGGAGATCCACAACGGATAGCAGTACGTGAAACATCAATAGCAACGTTACCACCACCAATTACAACTGTATCTCCGGAAAGTTTGTATGATTCATCATCAGTTACAGTATGAAGTAAATCTACACCTTTCATTACGCCTTCAGCATCTTCACCTGGGACATTAATTCCACGTCCACCCTGACAACCAATCGCAATGTAGAATGCCTTGTAACCTTCTTCACGAAGCTGTTGTAATGTTACATCTTTACCAACTTCAACTCCAAGACGAATATCTACACCCATCTTGCGAAGTACATCAACTTCAGCTTCAATAACATCTTTTTCCATTACGAAGGATGGAATACCATAAGTTACCATTCCACCTGGTTTCTTATTTTTATCAAACAATGTTGGTTTGTAACCTTTTTCAGCAAGATAGTACGCACAAGAAATACCAGCAGGACCTGCACCAATTACAGCAATCTTTTCATCAAAATCACCAAGAATCCTTGGTACAACTTTTGGAGCAACATAAGGATTTCCACTCTTCATATCCTGCATTGCAATAAATTTCTTAACTTCATCTATTGCCAGTGCTTCATCAATAGTTCCGCGAGTACAAGCAGCTTCACAACGTCTGTTGCAAACGTGTCCACATACAGCAGGAAGAGGATTATATTTTTTAATTAATGCGAGAGCTTCTGTATATCTTCCCTGTGCAGCCATTTTTAAATATCCCTGAACAGGAATATGTGCTGGACAAGCTGTTTTACAAGGAGCTGTACCAGTTTTATGAGTATTTATGCGGTTAATATCACGATAGTCTTCTGTCCACATTTCACGAGACCATTTCTTTTCTGTAGGAAGTGGCATTTTTGGATAGATAACTTCAGAACCATCTTTTTTACATAGTTTCTGACCAAGAGTTGCAGCACCTGAAGGACAAACTTCAACACAACGTCCACATGCAACACAATTCTTTTTATCAACATGAGCTATATATGCTGAACGTGACATATTTGGTGTATTGAATAACTGTGAAGTTCTAAGGGCATAACAAACATTTACGTTACAGTTACAGATAGCAAAGATTTTGTTTTCACCATCAATATTTGTAATCTGATGAACAAATCCGTTATCTTCAGCTTTCTTGAAGATTGCCATAGCTTCTTCTTTAGTGATATAACGTCCACCTTTTCCAGTTTCAACAACATAATCTGCCATGTCACCTACAGCAATACACCAGCCCTCTGGATCATCAGCACAACCTTCATCATAAGTTTTTCTAGATCTACGGCATGAACATGGAGAAGCTGCATATTTTCCCTCATATTTTTCCATCCAATATGAAATATGTTCAAGTTTAGAAGATTTGTTTGAAATATCAATTGCCTGTTCTACTGGGATAACATGCATACCTATACCAGCTCCACCCATTGGAACCATATGTGTAAGTCCTTCAAGAGGAATACGAGTCATTCGTTCAAAGAATGGTCCTACTTCAGGATGTTCTGCAAAAGCTTTATTACTCATATTTGTAAATTCAGCCGAACCAGGAACGTACATAGGAAGAACATACTGTTTTACATGCTTTTCATTTTCATAATTCCATTCAACAATTCCGTTTTCTGACATCTCATCAAGATGCTTCTGGAGCTGTTCTGCTGTATATTCTGGACATAAAGAAAGAATTTCTTCAAAAGTTTTTGGATGACGTTTTTCCATCTTTAAAGCAATTTCACACTGCTCATCAGTAACCATGTTATAAATACCCCAGTATTCAGGGCTTTCTTTTGTAATTTCTTCTTTTCCAAGTTTTACAGCAGCTCGGTCAGTAATTGCCTTCGCAAGTTTTGCCAGAGGTTCTCTAAATGGAGCGTCCATATTAACGCATTCAGGAATGACATTTGCACGAGAATCTTCTCTGTTACGATTTGGATCAAGTGAATATGGAGTCATTAAATCCTTTGTGTCAAATTCTTTCATAAAAAGTTCTCCTATAAAAAGTCAAGAAGATTGTTTCAACAATCGATTGACTTTTTTACGCTGTTCCGTAATGTAATGAGGAACAGCAGTTCAATAATAAGTTTGCAACGCAAACTTCAGGTAATATAAAGCCGCGCTATTTTAGCGGTTTTATATTACATCTCCTATAAAAATCTTAATAATATAAAAATCTTAATAATAACACCGAAGCAATTATACATTTTTTTTTTAACTGCAAAAGGCTATTGTTTAATTGTATCACTGTTTTTTTCAGAATGATATAAATATCAGATATTATTGGAGAAATAAATTTATTTTCAGGCAGTTTATGAATATTAATTTAAACACATATAAAAAAATGCCTGACAGAGGAAAACACAGCATTCTATCAGGCAGATTTTTATATTAATTTTTTACTAATCCGCTGTTTTTCAACAAAAGTTCAAGGTCTGTCCCCTTTGTCTTTTTCATAAGGATTTTCAAGGCTTTCTTTTCTTTCCACTTTAATGGAAGTTCGTCTGCAGATTTTTTATCTACACCATAGAAGCAGGCACGCAAAAGTTCACGGACATCATACTGACTGCCCCAAACTTCTGGAACGGCACGGTCAACATTAAGCAAAGTATAAACCGATTCCATACCAGTACGGATAGAATATTCTGTTGTAAAGATTGTATCTCTTGGTGTTTCTGCAAACTGACCGATGAATGCAAAGTTTACAGCTCCATCAGGCACAACTTTAGGACGGTCACTTTCCTTACGTGGCTGGAAGAATGCATTGATGTAAGGCATGTAGCAGGTTGTTGTATTACATTTTTCTGCAGCGTATTCCTTAATCTTTTCAGCTGGAATTCCGATGTGGTAAAGCCATTCTTCTGCAATTTCTTCACCTGTACATTCACGCATTGGTTTTTTCATAAAGTTTCCAGGTTTGTTTGTGCTCAGTGCATAGAACCAGACAAGAACAGTATCTTTATCCTGAGCCTTGAACTGTGGCTGACGGTTGATTGTCCATGAACAGTACCAGTTTTCTGTAGAATCTTTTACAGTAACAATTCCACCGGTTGTAACTTTTCCTTCACGAGGATCACGCTTACAAACGTTGATAATGTGCTGGATAATATCTTCATCTTTTGTGGCAATTGTAGCACTCATCCAGTTTGTAGCTTCAGGGTCACTACAGAAGTTATCAGGATTTCCAAATTCACCATTCAGTGCCTGAGCTGCAATATTTTTCCACATATCCCAGCTTTCACCGCCACCAACTCTGATTCCGCTTAAATCTGGTGCATGAGTCTGGTCACCATAACAAGAAGTATCTGTACAGCATCCGTTTGTAATGAAAACCAGATCATCTTCTGTAAGGTCAATTTTCTTTTCTTCGCCGCCTTTTGTGTAAACAATCTGCTTTGCAACTTTTTTGTCAGGCTTATTGTCAATTACAACATTTGTAACATTTACGCCAAATTCAATCTGAACTCCATGTTTTTCAAGCCATTTCTGAAGTGGAAGAATCATACTTTCGTACTGATTGTATTTTGTAAAGCGAAGAGCAGAAAAATCTGGTAAACCATCAATATGATGAACATAGCGGCAAAGGTAACGCTTCATTTCCAGAGCAGAAGACCAGCGCTGGAAAGCAAACATTGTCTGCCAGTAAAGCCAGAAGTTTGTAGACCAGAATGAATCTGGCAAAATGTCGCTGATTTTTTTACCTTCCAGTTCTTTTTCCTGAGTAATGAAAAGTTTTGAAAGAGCTAATGCACTTTCTCTATCAAGGGCAAATTTTTTATCTGTGTGAGCATCCTGACCACAGTTGATTGAAGCACGGCAAAGTGAATAGTTAGGATCGTGTTTGTTAAGCCAGTAATATTCATCAAGAACAGAAACCCCTGGAGTTTCAATAGATTCTACATCGCGGAAAAGATCCCACATACATTCAAAGTGGTTATCCATTTCACGACCACCACGCATATAGAAACCCTTTGTAATATCTTTGCGGCCATCACAAGAACCGCCAGTCATGTCAAGTTTTTCCAGAAGATGAACATTTTCACCTTTTAACTGACCATCACGAACACAATAAAAAGCAGCAGCCAGACCTGCAAGACCTGTTCCAATAATATAAGCTGATTTTTTATCAGCTCCTTGTGGTTTTTCTGGATGAGCAAATGCTTCATAAGTTCCAGCTGAATAATACATACGTTACCTCCGTAAAATGTTATCGATTAATTTCTTTTCATAACATCAATTAATGTTATAAATAATCTAATAACAATTAATTCAGTTGAAACTAAACACTTTTATACAATTGTCGTAATTTTAGACATTTGTCATAAATTGTATAATTTATTTTTATGATTTTCCTTTTCTTTTTCCAAGATTATCCAGAGAATGTTCAATTGTCCCTTGCAAAAGAATTCCAAGCCTTTTTACAATCTGTTCTGGATTTTCTTCCATATCGTTGCGAATCCAGTCTTTTACCAGTGCAACAAATGCAAATTTATAAAAATCTGCGATAAATTTTACATCATCTTCTTTTACAATATAATTCTGTGCTTTTTCATTAACTACGGAATAAATAATTGGATAAACCAGATTATATAAATGAGTTGTTAAAAGTTCGGAAGGTGAATTTTTATAGACATTCATAGTTAAAGATTTTTTCTTTTTAAATTCTTCAAAAATAGTTATAAAGCTTTCCTGCCAGTTTTCATAAGAATATGAATTACTAAAAAGTAGTTTTTCATCTTCCATCCACATCCATTCAAGCAGATCAATAATATCCCTGAAATGATAATAGAAAGTCTGACGATTGATTCCTGCCCTTCTGGAAATATCTTCTATTGTAATTTTATTTAAATTTTTCTCTTCCAGAAGTTCAAGCAGCGATCTGGCAATCTCATGTTTTGTAAGTTCTTTCATAAGCAACACTGAATTAATTTAAATCATTAAACCTGGAATAAAATTCTCTTATAGCTTTTTCCATATAAACCGAATCATTTTGAATGAAGGAGAATCACTATGAGAAGTAGTTATATAATAACCTTTAAAATCCTTTTCGGGAATAACAAAAGAAAAAATAGAAGAATCATTTCTGGTTACAAAATATTTTCCGCCCTTATTAAGACTCCAGTTATCTTTTTCATCCCTTTAAATAGTGAATTTATCTACCTGAACACCAATATCAACAATAGAGTCATTTACCATATCAGAAAGTTTTCTTAAATCGTTACCGGCAGAATTAATTAAATTTACACCACTTGTCATATCTGACATGGCTTCCTGCATTATCTTAGATGTGTCTTTTAATGCATTAACTTTTTCATAAATTTTTTGAGTTCCATTATTCATTTCTTCAGAAGCACTACTTACCTCATCAGTTGAATCATTCATAATTCGCAGGGCTTCAATAATTTGTTTTGAACCAACTTCCTGTTCCATCATTGCCTGTGTAATTTCCTGAACAAGAGAATCTGTCTGAGTAAGTTCACCAAATACGGCTGACAATGCAGTCTGAGCTTCCTGAGATGTATTTACAACATCGGTAATTGTATTTGTAATTTTTTCAAGCTGTTTACCAATTGTTTTAGTCTGGGCAGCAGAACTTTCTGAAAGTTTACGAATTTCATCTGCAACAACACTGAATCCCTTTCCGCTTTCGCCGGCATGGGCAGCTTCAATTGCTGCATTCATGGCTAAAAGATTAGTCTGCGAAGCAATTGTAGAAATAACTGTATTTGCCTGAAGCAGGATTTTTGATTCAGCTTCAACTTCTTTTATCATTTCAAAAGCTGTATTTTGTTTTGCAATACTGTTGGAAGATTTTTCATTTAACACGGCAAATGCATTACTCATTGACTCTACAGTTTTATTTACAGAATTGATGTTACTAATCATTTCTTCTACCGAACTACTTGCCTGAGCAACAGAACCTGCCTGATCTTCAACCATTTCACTTAGTGCTGTAATTCTTCGTGAAATCTGATTTATTGTTTCTGTTGTTTCTTCAACATTATCAGTCTGCGATTCTATACTTTTTCCAACCTCATTAATATTTTTAATTACTAAATTAATTGCCTCTGCAGTATCAGAAGTTGACGTAATAAGTTTATGGCCTGTTCCAGACAATGATTCTTTAGAATCTTTTAAGGAAGCAATAATTGACTGAAGTTTTTCTGTAAAAGTATTAAATCCGTCAACAACACGACCAACTTCATCAAGATGAGTTCCCTTAATTTTAATGCGTTTAGATAAATCAGCATTTCCACTTGCAATTTCATTTATAGATTTACTTACTACTTTCAAAGGTTTTAAAGATCTGCTTATAATCAATGTAATCAGAAGTGTAAGGAGGATTACAATAAGAATATTTGTTTCAACTTGGGCTATAGTAATCGCATTTCCTACAGTTGCAATTGAGGCTTCAGAAACCAGGAAATTCAAAACCCAATTTGAACCTTCGATTTTCTGAGATGTAACAAAATAAACTTCACCAGATTCACTGCTTTTTATCCACTCACCGTAATCAGTTTCATATAAAACTTCATAATCTTGAGTAAGAATATCATACCCTTCTTTACGATTATCAGCTGAGGCAATAAAATCTTTTCCAGAAGTAATAACGGCTTTACCATCGTATAAATCAAAATTTTCAAATGCATCTTGAATTACACTAGGATTTACGTTATTTACAACAAATCCCGTTGCATCACCACCATCGAAAACAACAGCTTTACAGATAAAAATTGAACTTCTGCCAGTAATCTTTGAAGTAATAGATGTACTTGCATATTCTCTGTATTTCTTTTTGAATATAGCATTATAAAAGTCTGTATCTTTAACATTGGAAATTGCGCCTGAATCAGCATACATTTGTCCATCTTCATTAACATAGGCAACATATTCACAACTTGAAGGTCTTAAATATCTACTGTTACCAAACCATGGAAGAATTTCATCCACATTGCCTGACTGAATTACATCAGAAACAGTATAACCTGTAAGTTGACCACCAAATTGAAAGATCTTAGCTGAGATAGCTTCTGCATAAGACTGTGTTAAAGCATAACAGTTCTTTTCAGTTTCATCCGTAATTCGTGATTTTAAAACACTTGTAACAATCAATGAAGAAATGGAAGTAATCAAAATATAAGCAGCAACAACAATTGCTGTACACTTAAAAGCCAGTGATCTCTGTTTTTTCATATTATCTCCCATAAAAAGTCAAGAAGATTGTTTCAACAATCGATTGACTTTTTACGCTGTTCCATAATGTAATGAGGAACAGCAGTTTAACAATAAGTTTGCAACGCAAACTTCAGGTAAGATAAAGCCGCGCTATTTTAGCGGTTTTATCTTACACTCCTTAAACCAAACTTTGTTATATCAGGAAATTTTTTTACTACTCTTTCCAAATCACTTGTTATAATAATACGTTTTTTTCTGTATTATGATTATAAAATCCTTCTTGAATATTTCTATTACTTTAAATTATATTTAGGTGTCTTTTTTTCGGTTAGATTAATCCTTGCCCTATCAAAAAAAATAATCAACAAGAAGATTTACAAAAATCACTTCAGATTCTACAATTTTTTTTATGAGAGTTAAAATAAATTTAAGCACAAAAAATCTTAAAAATGATATATTTTCTGGCCTTATAGTTGCCCTTGTTTCTATTCCCATTTCTATGGGGTATGCACAAATTGCAGGTCTTCCTCCTGTTTATGGACTCTATGGATCTTTGTTACCAATTTTTGTCTATGCTTTCTTTGCATCTTCACCTCAGTTTGTTGTTGGAGTAGATGCCATGCCTGCAGCTATGGTTGGTTCATCACTATCTTTATACGGAATTACAGCAGGATCTCCTGAAGCTCTGGAAGTTGTTCCTGCAATCACTCTTCTAGTAGCAGTATGGTTGTTTGTCTTACGAATTATAAAAGCTGGTCGAGCACTAAAATATATATCAGATTCTGTTCTAGGCGGTTTTATTTCTGGAGTTGGAGCAACAATCATTATGATGCAGTTACCAAAACTTTGGGGTGGAAATGCTGGAACAGGAGAAATCCTTCAGCTTATACCTCATATAATACAGGAATTCAGTAATTTTAATTTGATTTCATTAATTCTTGGATTAGGTACAGTTATAATAATTCAATTATTTAAACGCTTTTTTCCAAAATTCCCAATGACCGTTGTAATGCTGTTAGTTGGTTTTCTTCTATCTTTTGTATTCAAACTAGAGAATTATGGAGTCAAAATGCTGCCTTCTATTGAAGGAGGCTTACCTGCATTTATCTTACCAAATTTAAAATGTTTAAAAGATAATTTACTAGAATATGCAATACTTTCACTTACAATTGCCCTTGTTATTATGGCGCAAACTCTTCTTGCCGCAAATTCTTATGCTTCAAAATACGATTATGAATTAAATAATAATAGAGAATTAACAGCATACGGAATGATGAACATTGCAGGTGCTGTTATAGGTTCATGTCCAATAAATGGAAGTGTTTCACGTTCAGGAATAGCAGATCAATTTGGATGCAAAAGTCAGGTAATGTCCATAACTGCTGCAATTTCCATGCTGTTAATTCTTCTTTTCTGTACTAAGTTTTTCTGTTACCTTCCAGTTCCTGTTTTAACCGGAATTGTTGTCTGCGCTCTTCATGGAATTATTAATTATAAACAGGCAAAGCGATTATTTAAATTAAACAAAAGTGAATTTTCTATATTCGTTTTTGCTGCCATTGGAGTTTTATTTTTAGGCACAATTTATGGTGTTGTTATTGGTGTCGTACTTTCTTTTACAGCAGTAGTTCAAAAAGCTGTAGTTCCACCAAGAGCATTCTTAGGAAGAATTCCAGGACAGCATGGATATTACAATCTAAGCAGAAATAAAAATGCAAAATCAATAAAAAATACCATTATCTACAGATTTGGAGGGAATCTATTCTTTGCAAACATAGGAACTTTTATATCTGATATAGAAAACTCCATAAAACCAGAAACCCGCTATGTAATTGTTGATGCTGGTGGTATAGGCGATATTGATATTACGGCAGCTGATAAAATAAAAGCACTTGCCCAAAAACTTGAAAAAAGGAATATTCTCTTTTATTTAACAGAACATCAGGGACACTTAAATGATTTACTCCGTAAATATGGAGCAGAAAAATTCATAGAAAACGGAAGAGTCAGACGTACTATGTCGCTGGCATTACGTTCCTGCGGAATAAAAAAACCATATCCACTAGAAGGTGTGGAATCTGATTTGGAAACAGGTTATTTGGAATCAGAAGACAGACTGGCAGAATTTGAATGGGCTTTTGGAGAAGAAGCTGAAGAAAAAATGGCAAAACTGGCTGATGAAATGGTTTCAAATCTTACTGAAAAGCTTGCCTCAGCATCACTTGAAGAAATAAATGAATTCAACATTGAACAAATGGAAGAAAAAATAAGCTGGGGAAAAATAGGTTTATTCGATGAAGAACAACTTCTGGAAAATTTCGTTATAAAATTGGAAAATCTTTTTGCAGACGGAAAAATTAATAAAGAACAGATAAAGGAACTTGAAAAACTTATTGAACAGCGTCGAAAAGTAATTGAAGAAAAAGTTTCTCTTATAAATCCAAAGGCAATTGAAATGCTTCATTCCAGAATAAAATTAGTAGATGAGTCCATTCACACCAAGCGGGAAAAAAATATTTTACGATTAAAAACTCTCAAAAACAGGATAAAAAATGAAATTAATAAAACCAAAAAAGATTAGGAAATGCGACAGGAAATTAATACGATATGAATATACGGTTTTATTCTGAAATAGAGAACTCTTTTACCTCTTCACGACTTTCGGTTTCTGGACTTCTCTTTTAACACCTCGTTATTCACAAGCTTCTTTTCAGAGTAAAATTATAAAGACATGTTTCAAAGGTGTTCCGCTTGTTATAAAGGATTGCTGCAGTTATTATGGAATGGAAGATTCCAGAACTTGTGGACAGATTATTAAGTTTACTGCAGATAAATGGAAAGTTGATTCTGTAGAAGAATTGCTTAAAACTTGTAAAACAAATATAAGGACTTTTAATGAATAATTGTATCAAACCTTCTGTTGGTATCTGGTGGTTTTATTATGAAGATGTTCTCTTTGCGGATCCTATAGAAGTTGAAAAAGGACTTCCTTATGGAGACTGTATTACAGGTCTTTCTGATCATGCTGATTTTTGGGATAAACTTGAAGATAATAGAGATTTGGAAAAGATCCCTTCTTTTTTGCGTTCTGAATATTTTTATATTCCTCGTGGTCGTGTTGTTTTCCATAAAGATACAGGAAGATTTACTATTTTACATGGTGGCTTAAAGAAAAGCGAATTAAACAAAATCCGTAATTTTTTCTGTCTCCCAAAAGAACTCACGGATTTTGATACGGATTTTCATTATACGATGAAACCTTCTTTAGTTTTATAAACCTTCTATTTAATTAATTGAATTTGCTAATCCTCTTATTTCATTTTTCCAGCGTTCAACAAACTCTTCAGGTGCTATTGGTCTTGCTCTTACACCTTGAGACAGAACCCATTCTAATACTTTAGCTGATTGAGAAGTAGAGAATTTTATTGTGGTCATATTTTCTTCTTCAGAATCTATAAATTCCTGATCATCTGCCCACACACAATCTTTTACAAACTGACGAGCATCATCGTAGAAATCTATTTCGTATTGGACTTTGTTAGCTTCTTTGAAAGCTCCAAATCTTCCACCGCCACAACGAGATGCAAATTCAAAATCTTCCGGTAAATCAAAAGTTTGCTTCGTGTTTTCAATGTTTCTAATTCTGGAAAGATTGAATAAACGTTCTCCTCCTTTACCTTTATCTGCATTTTCATCGTAACCAAAAACATAATATAGTCCATCTTGTAGCAATACCTGATATGGGCGAACCATTCTATGAGTTGTTTCTGTTAGCCACCTTCCATTGTAATCAAATTTTAATAAAGTATTTTCTTTTAGTGACTGTATTACTTTATTCCAAGCCTCTTCATTCACGACTACTTTTGGAAGTGGTGGAGCTGCAACTCGTTTTAAGAAATCAGATTTTCCAATTCCCTGTGAATCTGTCAAGAAATCAATAATGGATGATATTTCAGTATAAATTGGACTACCTTCATACTGTGT
>JALEPQ010000016.1 GCA_022768685.1 Spirochaetia bacterium | reverse complement strand
AAAAGTACATCAAGAAGTTTATTAATAAATTTGAAAAAAGAACTGTTAATATTAAATAAAGCCATTTTATCTTACACCTCCCATAAAAAGTCAAGAAGATTGTTTCAACAATCGATTGACTTTTTACGCTGTTCCGTAATGTAATGAGAAACAGCAGTTAAACAATAAGTTTGCAACGCAAACTTTAGGTAATATAAAGCCGCGCTATTTTAGCGATTTTATATTACACTCTCTTTTATTTTACACAATAAATTTATCAACAGCTATTTTTAATTTAGAAATAGAAACATTATTTTTTTCTGTTGATTTTTTAGTATTGTTTACAGCATTACTGATTTCTTCAGCATTATTTGAAACAGTCTCCATTGTAGAAGTAAAATTATCCATGGCATTAGCCATCACTTTCAGATCCGAATTAATATGATCGTTACTGGCCAGCATATTTTTTGACCCCTCTGTTACTGAAGAAGTTACATCCGTAAGCAAACGAACAGCTTCAAGAACCTGTGTACTACCTGCAGACTGTTCATCCATAGCTGATTTTATAACATTTTCCTGATTATGAACTTCTTCTGTAAGTTTATAGATGGTATTAAAGTTTTCCTGTACAGCAGTTGTATTTGCAGAAATTTCTTTTATGCTTTCCTGTAATTTCTGAAGACTGTCAGTAATAACTCTTCCCTGATTATTAGAATCTTCTGCAAGTTTTCTGATTTCGTCTGCAACTACTGCAAATCCTTTTCCGGCATCTCCCGCATGGGCAGCTTCAATTGCAGCATTCATGGCAAGAAGATTTGTCTGCTCTGCAATATTTTGAATGACATTACTTGCTTCAAGAAGACCATCGCTGTCTTTAATAATATTTTCTGCACTATCTACTGACAGCGCAATTTTATGACGACCTTCAGTAGAAGCTTCACTTAAAGAAGCAACAGAAAGGGCATTTTTATCAAGAATCTGTGTTACCGAACGAATATTACTTACCATCTGTTCAATTGCTGCCGAAGACTGTTCTATAGCAGATACCTGGCTCTGTACATCAGAATCCATCTGTTTAATTCCCAGTGAAATTTCCTCTGCACTTTTTGAAATCTGATTGAATGCATCTGTTTCCTGTTTTACACTTTCACTCATAACAGATGTACTTGAAATAATTTTTTCTACTGATTGATGAGTTACACCTGTCTGAACCTCCAGTTCTCTTGCAAGAACATGATTTACTAAAGTTGTATCCTGAATATTTTTAAGAAGATTTCTTGTAGAAACAATAAAATCATTTACACTATGAGAAATGATTCCAAATTCTTCTCTGGAAAATCCATTTGGAATTTCTTCTGTGTAATTATTTACAGAAATCTTTCCAATTACTTCTTTAATTTTCTTCATTTTTACTTCATTACAATGGAACTGAAAATATGTTGTAAATGTAGAAAGAAGAATGTTTACCAATACCTGAGGGCCAATACTCTGTGCAAGATAAGATTCTATGGATTGAGAACTTGAAGCATAGCAAAGAAAACCTGCCAGAACAACAAATATCTGACCATAAGAGTTTATTACAACAACAAGAACACCACGTTCTGTATTTGAAAGATGAATTTTATTTTTTGATGTAAAAGGAACAATCTTATCTACCCATTTTTCAAATAATGCAAGAAATTGCACATATACAAAAACTGCAACAATTCCTGTAGAGCCTATAACTTCAAGAACCATAGCAATAGGACGCACATTTGTATTTTGAAAATTATTTGCAGCATAAATCATTCCTGGAATTACCAATAAAACAGAAACACCCTGCCACCACAACATATGTTTTTCCACTGTTCTAATTCCACGTTCAGCTTTTGCCAGAGAGTTTCCTGTAGAATCATCAGGATCATATTGAAGGATTCTCTGCATATTCAGAAAATAAATAACTATAAGAATCAAATATTTTACAATCATAAATATGATAAATTTAATATCTGATGCGCAGTACTGAAAAAAAGCAAGATCATAACATCCAAGATTAATACCTGCTGGCCAGCATAAAACATCTGAAGCTATAAAATAGTTAAGATAAATAATAAAAAGTTTTGGAGAAAGAAGTTTGCTTCTTTCACTATAATCTGTACCGTAAACCATGTAGAAAAACTCCTCATTTTTGATTACTTTTTAATTATAAGTCAGCAACTTAGAATTAGCAAAAAAAATAATTAAATTTTACATTGATTTTTCCAGAAGAGTTGTGTTAAATAAAAAAAGCTCATCTTTTCGATGAGCTATTCTTTGAGACTGACACGATTCGAACGTGCGACCCTCACCTCCGCAGGGTGATGCTCTAATCCAGCTGAGCTACAATCTCATACACAAACTGCTTGAAGTGGGTTTGTTTTTTTCGGAAGCGACAGGAGTTGAACCTGCCCACCCCTTACGGAAGTGACGGATTAGCAATCCGTTGTATTACCGCTCTACCACGCTTCCAGAGTTATCGGAGCGAGAGGGATTCGAACCCCCGGTAGGTTGCCCTACAACGGTTTTCAAGACCGCCCCAGTACGACCGCTTTGGTATCGCTCCATTAGGTGAGTATTAATTTACTTGTTTTCTTAATTTATGTCAATATGAAAAATTAATTTTTTAAACTTTTTTTTAATTTTTTTATTACCAGGGCAAACGCATTATAAATGCTTTTCCGTAATGTTGGTGCGAAGGAGCGGGGCGTGGTTCAAAAACACTTTTTTTGTGGCTGCTGCGAAGCGGCAGTTCAATAGTTTCTATACCACAAAAAGCGTGTAGCGCATTATTGCGCGTTTTTGAATCACGCAACCGTGACTGGGAGCCAAAAATTTGGATTTTTGTTTATAATGCGTTTGCCCTGTTACTTATTGCTGCATCTCTTTACTTTATTTAAATCTGTAGTCTTATGCTTAAAATACAATGATTGTCGATAGAGCTGCATTAACAAAAAAGAATTTTTAAATATTTAAACAAATTCCCAAATTCAGATTGACGTAATATTAGGCTAATAGTATTATATACAAGTACACTATATATAGCGTTTTTAATCTTAAAAAAAATGTTAGAAACACTATTGACAAAAAGAATATAGTGTGAATTTAATATTCTTTAATTTTGTAAAACGTTCGCGTAAGCGAACCTGTAAATAAACAGAGTTTTGTGGAAAACTCAAGTTAAAATGAATAGTGCCACAGGACTTTCGCATTATAAACGCTTTTCCGTAATGTTGGTGCGAAGGAGCGGGGCGTGGTTCAAAAACACTCTTTTTGTGGCTGCTGCGAAGCGGCAGTTCAATAGTTTCTATACCACAAAAAGCGTGTAGCGCATTATTGCGCGGTTTTGAATCACGCAA
>JALEPQ010000002.1 GCA_022768685.1 Spirochaetia bacterium | reverse complement strand
AATACAATATATGATTTAGGAATTATCCCCGTAACTGTACTTAATTCATCAGATTCTGCAGAACCTGTTGGAGAAGCACTTATAAAAGGAAATCTACCTTGTGCAGAAATCACTTTCCGTACAGAATGTGCCGCAAAAAGTATAGAAATTCTTTCAAAAAAATTTCCTCAGATGATAATTGGGGCTGGTACTGTTCTTACCATAGACCAGGTTGATTCGGCAGTTTCTTCTGGAGCTCAGTTTCTTGTTTCTCCGGGATTTAATCCTAAAGTTGTGTCTTATTGTTTAAAAAATAACTATCTCATTTTTCCAGGAGTTATGACTCCATCAGAAATGGAATCTGCTATGGAAATGGGATTGAATATACTTAAATTATTTCCTGTACAGGCAATTGGTGGAATAAATTATTTAAAAGCTGTAAGTTCTCCTTATCCTGTGTTAAAATTTATTCCAACTGGCGGAATAAACGCAGAAAATCTTAAAGATTATGCTGGTAATAAAAATGTACTTGCCTGTGGTGGCAGCTGGATGGTTAATTCCAAATTGATTCAGGAAAATCAGTTTGAAAAAATTACACAGTTAGCTGCAGAAGCTGTTGAAATTGTAAAAAAGGAACGTTCATGTCAAAAGTAGTTACATTTGGCGAAATTATGCTTCGCCTTGAGCCAGAAGGGTATTTAAGGTTTTTACAGACTCAAAAATATGGAGCCTCATTTGGTGGAGCAGAAGCTAATGTAGCGGTTTCTCTTGCAAATTTTGGAGTTGAAACTTCCTTTGTAACAAAACTTCCTGAAAATGACATTGGTACAGCTTGTGTAAACCAGTTGCGTTCTTATGGAATTGATGTGAGCAATATTTTACGTGGTGGTCCTAGAATGGGGATTTATTTTCTTGAAAAAGGAGCTGCCCAGCGACCTTCTAAAGTGATTTATGACAGAGCAGGCTCATCTATTTCTCTTGCATGTAAAAATGAATTTGATTGGGAAAAAATCTTTAAAGATGCAGCATGGTTTCACATTACAGGAATAACACCAGCATTAAGTGATTCCTGTGCAGAAATCTGTCTTGAAGCTTGTAAAACTGCTAAAAAAATGGGAATAACAATCTCCTGTGATTTGAATTTCAGAAAAAAATTATGGACAAAAGAAAAAGCTAATGAGGTCTTAAGCAAAATCTGTGAATATGTTGATATTTGTATATCAAATGAAGAAGATTCTGCCGAGATTTTTAATATAAAATCAAAAAACACTGATATTAACAGTGGGAAACTAAATGGAGAGGGTTATATTGAAGTTTCTCAAAAGTTAGTAAATCAATTTGGGTTTAAAAAGGTCGCTTTTACATTACGGACTTCAAAATCTGCCAGTGAAAATTTATGGTCTGGTATGCTCTATGAAGAAGGAAAGGCATATTTTGGTCGTGAATATGATATTCAGATTGTTGATAGAGTTGGTAGTGGAGACAGTTTTGCCGCAGGTTTGATTTATTCACTTTTGAAGGGTGCAGATGCACAATGGGCAATTGATTTTGCAGTAGCTGCAGGATGTTTAAAACATTCAATTGAAGGCGATTTTAATTGTGTTTCGGTACCGGAAGTAGAATCTCTTGCAAAAGGGAATCAATCTGGACGTGTTCAGAGATAGTTCCAGAATTAATTAAAAGTTTTACTTTAAACAAACTTGGATATATAATTTAGGGTATGACTGAAGTTTTAAACGATGCGGACTATGAACGTTTCCGCAAGCTTATTTACGATGAGAGTGGTATTACCTTTTCTGCAACAAACAGATCTATTCTTGATAGCAGAATAAAGGAACTTCTCCGAAAAAAGAATATTGCTACACCAACTGAATATTATGCAGTTGTAACAAAAAATATAGAAGAAATGAAAGAAATGCTGGATTCTGTTACAACAAATCTTACTCGTTTCTTTAGAAACCAGCCTCATTTTGATGCATTTATCAATTATGTAATTCCAAACGTAATTGAACGAAAAAAGGCGACTATGGATCGTACAATAAAGATCTGGAGTGCCGGTTGTTCAACAGGAGAGGAACCTTACACAATTGCAATGATTATGAAGGAAATTTGTCCTCCTGGCTGGGATTTTAAAATTACAGCTTCTGATATTTCGTTAAAGTGTTTAATGACTGCTCAGACTGGATTTTATCCAGATAACAGAGTTGATGGTGTTCCACCAGAGTATTTACAGAAGTATTTTACAAAGGTTGATAATGGTTATCAAATTAAAAAAGAACTTAGTGATAAGATTCATTTTGACTACCATAATCTGAAAAATGACTCAGGATCTCGTAATCTTGATGTTGTTTTCTGTAGAAACGTTTTGATTTACTTTGATGAACAGGCTCAGCTTACTGTAATTAACCATTTCTGGGATTCAATGGCTCCACAATCATATTTATTCATTGGTCACTCCGAATCATTATTTGGTATGAACACAAAATTTGAATTTATAAAGACTGATTGGGCCTGTTTATACGGAAAAAAGTAAAACAAAAAAACAAATAATCTAATTTTCTCAAGAGGACGTACTAGTATGGATGATATTTCAGTATTGATTTGTGACGACTCAGCATTGATGCGAAACCTCATTGGCCGAATTGTTGACGATTATGAAGGTTTGAAAGTTGCCGGTAAGGCAGAAAATGGACAGGATCTTTTAAATAAGATTCCTGAATTGAAACCAGATGTAATTTTACTAGATATAGAAATGCCTGTTATGAATGGCGTTGAATTCTTAAAAGAAAGAAAAGCAAGAAAAATAGACATTCCTGTAATTATTCTTTCAAGTATTGCAACAGAAGGTGCTGCTGTAACAATGCAGTGTCTTGATTTGGGTGCTTCTGACTTTATTACAAAACCAGGTGGATCTTCTGTTACATTAAAAATTTCTGATGTTTCAAATGAAATTGTTGAATACATTGCTGCTTATGGTGGAGCTTATGCTAATTCAAAAGGAAAACAGATACCAGATCCTGATTATTTTCATCACCAGATAAAGCTAAAAGAAGCAGAACGATTTGTAATTCAGAAAAAAGGTGAAGAAGCAGCTAAAGCTAATATTATTAAGAAAACTGATTTAACAACAAGTTCACTTTGGTCTGCTCCTAAAAAAAAGGAACCTGTTAATCTTGTTCCAGAAAGAGAAGGTGGAAAAATTGATTTAATTGCAATTGGTATTTCTACTGGTGGACCTAATGCATTGAGAGAAGTTTTTAAAATGATTGATCCTCATTTAAAACAGCCAATTCTTGTTGTTCAGCATATGCCTGCAGGTTTTACTCAGGAATTTGCTGCCAGCTTAAATAATATTTGTCCGCTTACTGTTACAGAAGCAAAAGATGGTGAACCAATTGTGGGTGGTCATGTATATATAGCTCCAGGTGGATATCATATGCTGGTTGAAGATAGAGCTCTTGGAAAATTCATAAAACTTAATCAGGAAGATCAGAGAAATGGACATAGACCTTCTGTAGATGTTCTTTTTGAATCTGTTGCCGGAATTTATAAAAACCATGCACTTGGCGTTATTATGACAGGTATGGGAAAAGACGGTGCTGCTCAGCTTGCCGAAATGCGCAAAAAAGGTGCATGGACTTTAGGTCAGGATCAGGAATCTTGTATTGTATATGGAATGCCAAAAGTTGCTTTTGAAATGGGTGGTGTTCAGAAACAGGTTCCATTGAAGAAGATGGCAGATGAAATCAGTGCCCTTGCAAGAGAACATCTTACAAAGTAGCTAATTTTTATCTTCTTCTGAATTTTTATCAAGAACGCGAATCTTCATAACGGGGTTCGCGTTTCTTGTTTTAACAAAAATAATAACTACTGGAATTGCAAAAAATATCAGGGTTATTATGAATTTAAACCATTCAGGAGTATTTTTTTCTGAAAATAAGGCCCAGATAAAAGGTGAGATAAAGCAGCCTGCAAAGGCAGAAACTACAGGCAGCAGAAAGCATAAAAGATGAATGATTTTTTGTTTTATAGTTTTTTTGTCTTCCCGTAAAAAATCATAAAAAAAATTATTTTTTATTTTCATTCACCAATTTCCTTTATTTTATTTTCACATTCTGCCTGACCTTTTGTGTTCTTTAAAATTCCGTAAGTATCAGATAGATTGTAAAGGGCATCTGAATAAAAAGGGTCAAGATATACTGCTTTTTCAAAACATTCTGCAGAATCATCATAGGCTTCTATCTGGAAATATACAACTCCTAATAAATTCCAGATATGTGCATTTACAGGATTCTGTTGTAAGCTTTCAATGCATACTTTTTGTGCTGTTGTATATTCTTTTAAGGCAATACATAAAGTGCCATAAGTTTCTATAACATCTATATTTTCTGGTTCAATCATGTAGGCAGTGGAAAGGGCATTTTTTGCGTCAATCAGTTGACCTGCATCTCTGTAAGTTACTCCCAGATTATACCATAACAGATAATTTTCCCTGTCTAAAGTTATTGCACGTTTATAACATGCTATAGCACTGGAAAAATCACCATCAGAGGCAAGGAGAATAGCCTGATTATTTAATTTGTCTGCCTGTTCAATCATCGGAATTGCTCCGGAATCATAGAGTTGAATAATTCAGAAATCAAAGCAGAATTAAATTTGTTACAATTATTTCTGATGAAATCTGTTCCCATTTTAGCCGCATCTGTTATGCATGAACTTTTGTTCAACATTGCAATACATTCTTCTACTGCAGGTGAATTTATGCCTTCTCTGGCAGCCTGAGTCATCAAAGCTGAAATAACATGTTTTTCTTGGGGATGTTGTTCAATGTGCAAAAGTACAGGAAGGCTCTTTTTTCCCTCTACAATATCATCTCCACGCTTTTTACCAGGATTTCCTGTAGTAAGATTAATAACGTCATCTATAATCTGAAAACCAATTCCAATCTTAGCAGCTGTTTCACCATAAATTTCTGTTTTTTCTGGTGAAAGCCCACCCGCCAGACATCCAATTTTTGTGGCAAGAGAGGATAATGTTCCTGTTTTGTTTTGGACCATAGCCATGTATTCATCTTTATCAGGAAAACATTGTGGATTCCTATGCCAGAAAATATCCATAGCCTGACCTAGATGTAGTTTCCGTAATTCCTGAGTGTAAGCCATATAAAGCTGGTTCTTCTGTTCAAGAGAAGTCTGCAGATTGTTTATACATACTGTAGCTTCAAAATAAAGCCAGGATGCACAATTCAAAGCTGTATCAAGACCATAAGTGATATGTGCAGCAGGTTTCCCTCTCCTTAAGTCTGCAGAATCCTCTATGTCATCATGAATAAGACTTGCAGTATGAACAAATTCAATTAAAGGAGTTAGAGAATAGACTTGTTCTTCAGAAAGATGATTACTGTTTTCATTTAGAAAATTTTCATAGCAAAGAATTAAAAGTAGTGGACGCCATCTTTTTCCACCAAGGTTCAGTAAAGATAGATTTGGTTCTATCAAATTTTTTATGTAGCTGTCTGATATTGCAGCGGGCAACTTACCAAAGGAATTTTCCTTCCAGATTAAATCAAAATTATCTGGGAGAGCTTTTGCAAGAGAAGTTTCTATTTTCTGTAATCTTTCTTTTAATTCTTGATTCATTTGTAACTAGTATATAAAGAATTACATAAAAAGACAAATCATCAGGTTATACACATAAATCCACAATTTATACACAATTTTTCAACATTTTATCCACAAGTTATCCACAATTTGAAAAAAAATAATTTTTTTTAATTATGTCAATAGAATTCTGTAAAAAAATATCATAAAAAAATAAAATTATGTAAATCATTGTAATATAAAAAGTTATGCTTTAATAAATAGTATTGGATTACCAAATAATTAATTTTAGTAAAAAAATAATTAAAAAGACTTGACAATGAAATTCAAAGCGGAGCGGACTTATCCACAAGTTATCCACAATGAAAAAGATGTCAAGTGGATAAGTAAAAAAAATTAAAAAAAATAAAAAAAAAGCTTTCAGTATCAAACCGAAAGCTTTTCAGAAATTAATCTGCTTTATCCTAAAGTAACTTCTCCTGCATCGTTGATTGCAAGAATAGAACGACATCCAGAACATCTGAATCGTCCTGACTTAGTTGCCCTGAGTTTTTTGTTACAAACTGGACAAGAAATAATTAATGGGAAAACAGATGATTCTGTACTGGCAGCACTTCCTCCATTAGAGAAGAAAGAAAGAGCTTCATCTGCAGTATTTTTAATATTGAAGAACTGAGAGAATCCGAGTAACTGGAAAACCTCATAAACTTTTGGCTGTATTTCAAGAAGAACTACATCTCCACCTTTTGGTTTTACAACTTTTAAGAAAACTGTAAAAGAACCAATTCCAGTTGATGAAACATAGTTTAATGATGAACAGTTGAAAATTAAATTTATAAATCCAGCTTCAATTACTTTAGTTATCTGTTTTTGAAAGAAACTTGAATTGTATGTATCGATATATCCACTTAGATAAATAAAAATACAACGATTTACACCTTCAGCTTTTCTTAAAGAAATTGTAAGGCTGTCGTCTTTTTCATTATCAAATCCTGGAATAATTGCGTTGTTGTTTTCCATAAACTCTTATTACCTTAATTTTACAATAATTTTCTTAATTATATCTAACAAATGACTTATATGTCAAATTATTTAGCAAGGCTTCCGCATTATAAACAAAAATCCAATTTTTTGGCTCCCAGTCGCGGTTGCGTGATTCAAAACCGCGCAATAATGCGCTACACGCTTTTTGTGGTATAGAAACTATTGAACTGCCGCTTCGCATCAGCCACAAAAAGAGCCTTTTTGAACCACGCCCCGTTCCTTCGCACCAACATTACGGAAAAGCGTTTATAATGCGGAAGCCCTGAGCTAATACTTTATTGAATCAAGTTTGATTAAGATTTAATATAAATTATAGAGGTAGTTGTTACGATTTGAAAATACGAGAAAAACGGGATACTCTAGATTGACGGATCTGGAGGGCCGGTGGAAGGCAGGTCATTTTTGCGAACGAAAGAGTTCGGGAGGTAGTTTTTGTCGAAGCCAGCCACCGTATAACAAAATGCGGCTTGGAGTCTAGCTCCAAGACCGCGAATAGGAGAACGGTGATTC
>JALEPQ010000193.1 GCA_022768685.1 Spirochaetia bacterium | reverse complement strand
CTTTTTGTGGCTGCTGCGAAGCGGCAGTTTAATAGTTTCTATACCACAAAAAGCGTGTAGCGCATTATTGCGCGGTTTTGAATCACGCAACCGTGACTGGGAGCCAAAAAATCGGATTTTTGTTTATAATGCGTTTGCCCTAAATATACATAAAAATCTTAGTGGTACAATTCTTTTTAAAATACTATAATATAATTTATGAATACAGAAAAATCTTTACCTGAAAATTTTAAAGGTGTCCACATTCACTTTGTAGGAATTAAGGGAACTGGAATGGCCGCCTTTGTGGAAATTTTATTTCATAATGGTGCAATTATTACCGGTTCTGATGTAAGTGAACGCTTTTATACTGATGAAATTATTGAAAAACTTGGACTAAAGGCACTTCCCTTTAGTTCAGAAAATATTACTGATGATATTCAGTATGTAATATATTCCAGTGCTTATAAACTAGATAAAAACCCTGATTTAATTGAAGCTGTAAAAAAGAATATTCCTTGTCTTCTTTACACAGAAGCTTTAGGTTCCTATTCCAGCAAGGCATATTCCTGTGGAATTTGTGGTGTTCATGGAAAAACTTCCACTACAGGATTGACAGGTACAATATTAAAGGAAATTGATTTACCCGCACAAACTTTAGCTGGATCAATTATTAATTCTTTTGGTAATACCTGTACTTTTACAAGTCCACTTATAAAAACTGACAAAACTGATTCTAATATTTTTGTTGCTGAAACTTGTGAATACCAGAGACATTTTATGTCCTTTTGTCCAAAAAAAATTATTTTAACATCTGTAGAGCCAGATCATCAGGATTATTATCCAACTTACGAAGATATTCGTTCTGCTTTTGTTGATTACATCTGTAAACTTCCTGAAAATGGGGAGTTAATTTATTGTGCAGATGATAAAGGGGCTGTTGAAACTGCATTAATTGCAAAAGAAAAAAGAAATGATATTAATCTTATTCCTTATGGAGTTAATGCTGATGGGGAATACAAACTGAATTTTACAAAAGTTGAAAATGAATTAAACCAATTTACAATCAATAATTATAATTTTGCAATTGGAATGCCTGGAAAACATGAGGTTCTTGATGCCTGTGCCGCAGTTGCTCTGGTTTGTCAGCTTTTAAAAAGTTTTGATAAAAATCCTTCTGATTATTATGAGAAAATTGCAATTGGATTAATGAATTTTACAGGTGGAAAACGGCGCAGCGAAATTATTGCCAGAAAACTTTCTTCAGGTGGCAATGATGTTGTTATTTTAGATGATTACGGACATCATCCAACTGCGATTAAAACAACTCTTGAAGGGTATAGAGAATTTTACAAAGGAAGAAAAATAATTGTAGATTTTATGAGTCATACATATTCCAGAACAGAAGCTTTATTGAAAGAATTTGCTTCAGCTTTTGATTCTGCTGATGAAATCATTCTTCATAAAATTTACAGTTCTGCCAGAGAAAATCCAGCAGATTTTAAGATTACAGGAAAAACTTTATATGAAGAAACTGTAAAGCATGTAAAAGAAATTGGAAAGTCAGAAAAGAATGTTCATTATTTTGAAGAAGTTCTTGATGCAAAAAAATATGTTGAAGATTTACTAAATGAACCTTTATCATCACAATATCCAGATGGATATTTATTTGTAACAATGGGTGCTGGTGATAACTGGAAACTTGGTAAGGAAGTGTAAGGAAGTGTAAGGAGGTTTAATAAAAAATGTTTAGTATGACAGGATATGCTTATGAAGAGCAGTCGAGTGAAAATGCAGTAGTATCTGTGGAAATAAAATCTGTAAATTCAAGATTTCTTGATTTAAGTATTAATTTGCCTCCATATTTGAATCAACTTGAAAGCTATTTTAGAACTAAAATTACAGAAAAAATTGTACGGGGTAAAGTTGATGTTTATATTCGTATAAAGGAACTTGAAAGTGATGCTGAGGTTTCAGCTGATACAAATGCGGCAGTCTCTTATATGAATGCTATTAAAAAAATTGCTGAAGCAACAGGCTATGATGTTAATAATATTCCTTTAAGTTTGATTATTTCTCAGCCTGGTGTTTTGAATGCAAATAAATCTTATGATGTTGAAAAATACAAAACTCTTATAGATCCTGTTTTTGATGTTAGTTTCAGTAGATTCTTGCAAGACCGAATTAGAGAAGGTGAAAATATGCACCGAGATTTGGAAGAAAAACTGACTAAACTGGAGGAATGTGCCGCTTTTTTCAAGGAATGGCAGCCAAAAATGGAATCTGCGTTTAAAGAACAGATTACAGCCAAATTTAAGGAGTTGCTTGAAGACAAAGTTGATGAAAACAGAATAATGACAGAAACTGCAGCTATGGTTGTAAAATATACAATTAATGAAGAAATTGTAAGATTACATAGTCATATTGCGGCAATGAAAGATGAAATGAAAAATAATCCAACTCCAGGAAAAAAACTGGATTTTATCTGTCAGGAAATGAACAGAGAAATTAACACTATTGGCAGTAAAAATCAGTTTACAGAAGTTGGTGCAATGGTAATTCAGGCTAAAGACAGTCTGGAAAATATCCGTGAACAAAGTAAAAATGTAGAGTGATGATTCTTAATTAAGAAAATAAATAATTTAATTGCTTTCTACGGAAATCTGCAATTTAAGTAGAAAGTTTATTCTGGAGAAAATATGAAATTGAATAAAGATTTGCGTGTTGCCATAAGTGGTAAATCTGGTTGCGGAAATACAACTGTTTCTACAATGCTGGCTGAAAAACTTGGTGTAAAACTTATAAATTATACATTCCGGCAGCTGGCTGCAGAAAAAAATATGACCCTTGCAGAAGTTATTGCAGCTGCAAAAAATGATGATTCTTATGATAAATATGTTGATAATCATCAGGTAGAATTGGCTATGGCAGAACCAAGTGTTCTTGGAAGCCGTTTAGCAATCTGGGTTTTAAAAGAGGCTGATTTTAAAGTTTATCTTTTTGCATCAGATGAAACTCGTGCTCAGCGTGTTTTTAACCGCGAAGGTGGAGATTTACAGCAGATAAAAGATTTTACTGCCATGCGTGATAGGGAAGATACAGCACGATATAAGGAATTCTACGGAATAGATAATAATGATTATGG
>JALEPQ010000186.1 GCA_022768685.1 Spirochaetia bacterium | reverse complement strand
CCATATAAAAATTTAAGCATTATCTGCATCCTCTACAACTTCTTCTGCTTCTTCAATTTCTTCGTCTGCAATTCCGTCAATTGCTGGTCTGATGTTGTAATCTGTATTATCTCGATTTAGTTTTTCAATCAGAATTTTATTTCTGGTTGTTAAAGTCTGGAAAATAAAATCATGTATTTTCTTTTTTATTTCTTTTTTTGTATTATCAGTAAAGAATGCTATTACAACACAATTATTTCCAATAACAGTTGTATTATAAATCTGAATAGAACAGGTAAACGAATATCTATCTAAGGTAAGAGAAACATTTCTGATAAAAGCATCTTTAGGAAACAAATTTACAAGTCGTGCAGGAGTAATGGCAGCAAAACCTGCTGGAGAAATATCTTTTAGTTTAAATGAATATAAGTTATTTCCATTTGAAAAATAGGCATTTACATCAAGGGTTTCATCCACATCAAGGCGGATATATTTTCTTACTCCCCTTGCCCCATTTAAATCCAATATACCTATAAGCTGATTTGTAACTTCTTCCGCTTTCTGATCAAGACGAACAAATCCACCGGGAAGTTTTAAATTCAAAATAAAAGTTTCCTGATCTTTTGGTTTTGCCCGTGCAGTCAGAATTCCTATAAAAATAGATTTTAGTTCATCATCATATTCAAATGATTTTATAAAATTATACCAGGCATCAAAAGATAAAACATCATCTATAAAAATCCAGCAGATTGCATTTGGATAGTGTCTGAGTAATGGTTTTGCTAATGTATATTCTCTGATAATATAAACTTCAAATTCTTTTTCCTTCAGGTTTTCTGCAACTACATTTTCAATAGAAAGTGGAGGATTAAGAAAAAAGATTTTTCGCCCAAACATGGGATTCTCTCTGTATTCCATATATATAACGTCTATTTTAACCTTTTAATACAAGATATCAAGGATTTTGATGTTAATTAAAAAAACTAAGTAAACATATTGAAGAATATCTGCATAAATAAAATAGAGATGATACTTAATTAATCTTTTTTATCTTTGCAGTTGTTAGCAGAGCAGCATCCGCAATTACAGGAACAGCACTTCCCTTTCCGTTTATTGCGGATTATTTTTGTGATTACAAATGCAGCCAGTGCAATTAATATTCCTAGTATAACAATATCTGCAGCATTCATTTTAAAACAACATTCCTATTAAATTACAGATAACTGCCATAAACCAGGCTATAAAACACTGCCAGAAAACAACAAACACAGCCCACTTTCCACCAAGTTCTCTTTTTACTGATGACACAGCTGCTACACAGGGTGTATAAAGCAGACTGAATACAAGGAGGCACACAGCTGTTATTGGCTGAATTGCAGTTGTAATATCATCAAAAAGAATTATCATTGTTGAAACAACACTTTCTTTTGCTATGAAACCTGTTAAAAGAGATGTACAGATTCTCCAGTCTCCTAAACCGGCAGGTTTAAATACAGGAACTAGAATTCCAGCAATTTTAGCAAGAATACTTTCTGAAGGATCTTCTACCAGTGCAAAATTGATGTTAAAACTCTGCAGGAACCAGATAATAATTGTTGCCATAAAAATTACAGTAAATGCCCTCTGAAGAAAATCTTTTGCTTTTTCCCATAAAAGCTGACCAACATTTTTTACACCTGGTAAACGGTAATTTGGTAATTCCATAACAAAAGGAACTGCTTCACCTTTGAAAATTGTCTTTTTAAATAAAAGGGATACAAGAATACCAGTAATAATTCCAAGCAAATATAAGGCTGAAATTATAAGTCCACCTTTTCCAGGAAAAAATGCCGCTACGAAAAATGAATAAATTGGAAGTTTTGCTGTACAACTCATAAAAGGAGTCAGTAAAATAGTCATCTTTCTGTCACGTTCACTTGGAAGAGTTCTGGTAGCCATCACTGCTGGTACAGTACAACCAAAACCAATTAACATAGGGACAATACTTCTTCCAGAAAGACCTGCTTTACGAAGAAGTTTATCCATTACAAAGGCAACTCTGGCAATGTATCCGCTGTCTTCCAAAAGCGACAAAAAGAAAAACAAGGTTACAATAACAGGAAGAAAACTCAGTACACTACCCACCCCGGCAAATATTCCGTCTATGACTAATCCATGTATTACTTCGTTTACGCCAACTGATTCCAAAGCATGTGCAACCAGATTAGTTAAAGCGTCTATTCCCATCTGAAGAAGATTTTGTAAGAAAGCCCCAATAACATTAAATGTAAGGAAAAAAACAGTACACATAATGAGAATGAATGCAGGGATAGCTGTATATTTTCCTGTAAGAATTTTATCAATTTTCTGACTTCGTATGTGCTCTTTGCTTTCTCCAGGCTTTTTTACACACTTTGAGCATACTTTATTAATAAAAGAGAATCTCATTTTTGCAATGGCAGCACTTCTATCAAGACCACTTTCCTTTTCCATCTGCACAACAATATGTTCCAGCATTTCTATTTCATTCTGATCTGGATCCAGCTTATTGAGTATGATTTTATCTCCTTCTATAATTTTACTAGCCGCGAATCGGACAGGAATTCCTGCTCTATCTGCATGATCTTGAATAAGATGAATGACGGCATGAATGGCACGATGAATTGCACCACCTTCATCTTCTTTATCACAAAAATCCTGATATAAAGGTTTTTCCTGATAATGTGCAATATGAACTGCGTGTTTTATAAGTTCATCTACACCCTGATTTTTAGCTGCAGAAATTGGAACAACAGGAACTCCAAGCATAGATTCAATAGCATTAATATCAACTGAACCTCCATTTCCCGTAACTTCATCCATCATATTTAGGGCTATTACCATAGGAACATCCATTTCCAGCAGCTGCATTGTCAAATACAAGTTGCGTTCTATTGCAGTTGCATCCAGGATATTAATAATGGCCTTAGGTTTTTCATTTAAAACAAAGTTTCTGGAAACAATTTCTTCACTTGTAAAAGGTGACATGGAATAAATTCCTGGTAAATCAGTTACAAGAGTTTTAGGATACCCTTTTATTACGCCATCTTTACGGTCAATGGTTACTCCTGGAAAATTTCCTACATGCTGATTAGATCCTGTAAGCTGATTGAATAAAGTTGTCTTTCCACAGTTTTGATTTCCTACAAGAGCATAAGTCAAGATTGTGTCATCAGAAAGAGGATTTTCTGATTCTTTTTCATGGAATTTTCCCTCTTCTCCCAAGCCTGGATGCAATTTTGATAATTCTTCTGATTTTTTTTCTGGCTTGTTTTGAATGTTTTCTGTTTTTTCGATTTTTTCAATTGGGGTTACTTCAATTTGACCGGCTTCTTCTTTACGTAAGGTCAATTCATAATTAAAGATTCTGATTTCAAGAGGATCTCCCATAGGGGCGTGTTTTTCCATACAAACTTCAACACCAGGAATCATTCCCATGTCTAAAAAATGCTGACGTAAAGCGCCTGAACTTCCAACAGTCTTAATTACAGCTGATTCGCCAATTTTCAAATCTTTTAAAGTCATATTATTTCTCTTTTTTTTGTTAGTTGATTATAACATTATATTAATACTGTGAGAATAGAGTTTATTTGTATTTCTCAGAGATTTTTATATTGCAAGGCTTCCGCATTATAAACGCTTTTCCGTAATGTTTGCGCGAAGGAGCGGGGCGTGGTTCAAAAACACTCTTTTTGTGGCTGCTGCGAAGCGGCAGTTCAATAGTTTCTATACCACAAAAAGCGTGTAGCGCATTATTGCGC
>JALEPQ010000177.1 GCA_022768685.1 Spirochaetia bacterium | reverse complement strand
GGATGACTATTTTGAATCTGCATAAAAACTTCCTCTGCAGTAACATGTGAGTGCATTTTTTGAACAGTTTCTAAAATAATCTGCGACTGAACAGTATTCCGTTTGATAATTTTCTCCATTAAAAATTAAGTGTTGTATTTAAATCTTATTAGGATTTATTCTTAATTAGTATTATATACTAGAAATAATATCTGTCAAATGTTTTCACTAGTAAATAGCAAATTATGCCAGCAATTTACCTGTCGTCGGGGCGTTGGTTCTACGCAAGTGTGCTTACCGAGTTTGCAAGCAAATTCGCGGGAATTATATTGGGGATTTTAAGGGGCTAGCCCCTTAGGAGAAGGGGTAGCGTAAGACCGCAAAGCGGGCTGGAGCGAGGGGAAGGCTTTCCCCCCCTCACCATTATTAAAGACCTAGTGCCTTTTTTTCCTTTTTCGTTATCTTTTCTGTTTATTATTCTTTGCGTTTCATCATTGAAAGAACACTCTGAAGAATAATGAAGAAACAGAGGATTGCAGAAAGTACAATCTTATTCCACCATGATGAAAGTGTTCCCTGGCATCTGATGATTGTTTCAATTGTAGCTTTAATCAATACACCAAAGAATGTCCCCACAACTGTTCCAACACCACCGGTTAACATTGTTCCACCAATTACGGCAGAAGAAATAGCTTCCATTTCAAAGCCCTTTGCCTGCTCAACGAATCCGGCTGTTGTATTCAAACACCATAAAAGACCTGCTAATGAAGAAAGGAATCCTTCTACCACATAAGCAAAGAATTTTGTTCTTTTTACGTTGATTCCCATCAGCAATGCAGACTGTTCGCTTCCACCAATGGCATAAAGGTTTCTTCCAAAGCGAGTATATTTAAGCATATACCAGATAATAATAATTGTTATGATTGCAATAATTACACTTGGATGAACGATTGTATGCATTCTGACACCACGCTTATTGATTGTATCCATGAATGGAACTATCAGATCTTTTTTGGCCACTGCAAGGAACCATTTGTTTTTTGTAATGGCAATCTGATTTGAACTAATTACTGCAGTCAATCCACGGCAGAAGAATAATCCTGCAAGTGTAACAATAAATGGCTGTAATTCCATATAAGAAACACACCATCCCTGGAAAGCTCCAAAAATAAGACCAAATATCAGAACAAGTGCAATTGCAACCCCGGCAGGCATATTCATATATTCCATGGAGTAAGAAAGTGTCATACAAACAAGAGCTACCATTGATCCAACTGAAATATCAATTCCGCCTGTAATCATTACAATTGTCATACCAGAAGCACAAACAAGCAATGCTGCGTTATCAATAAGCATATTAAAGAAAGTCTGAGGCTTTCCAAATCCGGCTTTGTTGTAAACAAACAATCCAACAATGTACATTACTGCAAAAAGGCTGATTGTAATTATCAGAAGATAATTTGTACTATCAATTTTTTTTCTGTTTGCTGTATTTAATTTTGTTTCTTTATTTTTCATAACTAACTCCTAAGCATGTACCACTGCTGACTGATTTTTTTTGCTTAAACGTCTGTTTTTTGCACGATTTAAAGCAGCCTTAAATACAGGAGACTGGAATAATACAATCAAAATTACAACTATAGCTTTATATACTGGAAGTTGATTTGCAGGAACACCAATAGCATAAAGAGATGTTGTTAATGCCTGAATTGTAATTGCACCAATTATTGAGCCAAGAAGATTAAACTTTCCACCACCAAGACTGTTTCCACCAAGAGCTACAGCAAGAATTGCATCAAGTTCAAGGTTCAAACCGATATTGTTAGCATCACTTGAATAAATACGACTTGCAGAAATTACACCTGCAACACCAGAACAAAGTCCACTGATTACATATGTACTGAAGATTACTAATACAGAGTTGATACCAACCAGGCGTCCTGCTCTATCATTTATACCTACAGTTTTTACGTATGTAGAAAAAGCTGTAAAACGAAGGAACAATGATGCAATAATAACAAACACAACTGCAATATAAATTGGAGTTGGAATAATATTATGAGGAAGGAAACCTCCTATCCAGCGGAATGATTCTTTACGGATATAGAGAATTACACCTGTTGCATATTTTCCAGTACCTTCAATTGGACGTGAACTGATTAACTGTGCTATACCACGACCTGCAGTATACAAAATCAAAGTTGCAACCATTGGCTGAATTTTGAATTTAGCAACTAATAAACCATTAAATGCACCACATGCAACTGCACCTAAAATACCGAGCAAAATTGCAAAGAATGGAAGCATTGCATAGGAATCATAGCTTTCTCCAAGAAGACGAACTGTTATTGCAGCTGCAATTGCCATAACAGAACCAACAGAGATATCTGTACCTTTTGACGCAGCAACTACAAGAGTCATTCCTACTGCAAGAATTACAAGTTCACTGGCACGGTTCAAGATATCAATTATATATCCATAAAGAACATATTTTGTTTCACCTTCAAGACCAACATTTTTGATGTTGATACTGAAGAAATTTGCTCCGTACTTTATCTTAGTTACAATTGCACTAAGAATAATTACAATAATCAATGCACAAATTGGTAACGCAAGAGAACTCTTAAAGAACTTCTTTACTAAATCACCAAAATTAATTTTTTTTGTGTCTGACTTGCTCATTACTTTCCTCCCGCAATAGCAGCCATAACGTCCTGCTGTGTAAGTTCTTTATTCTGAAGTTCACCAACTTTCTGACCATCACGAAGTACACAAAGTTTATTTACAGTTCTTAACATTTCTTCAATTTCAGAACTGATGAACATTACAGTCATACCTTCACTGGCAAGTTTAATTACAAGTTTCTGAATTTCTGTTTTTGTACCAACGTCAATACCTCGAGTTGGTTCATCAAGAATAAGGAATTCAGGATTTGTTACAAGCCAACGTCCAAGAATAACCTTCTGCTGATTACCACCGGAAAGTGCCTTAATTGGTGTTTCCATAGAAGCAGTTTTAATATTCAAGGCCTGAATATATTTTTCTGTAAGTTCAATCTGCTTTGACATTGGCAACAACTTAAATACACCAGTTTTTGCCTGTAAAGCAATCATCATATTTTCGCGAACTGAAAGATCTGCAATAATACTTTCTGCTTTTCGGTCTTCTGGGAGATAAGCCATACCTTCTTTGATTGAATCAATAGGCGCCTTCTGTTTTAAGGTTTTATTTTTGAAAGTAAGATTTCCACCATCAGCTTTATCTGCACCATACAAAGTTCTTACTAATTCTGAACGACCGGAACCAAGTAAACCTGTAAGACCTACAACTTCACCTTTCTTAATTGTAAGTTCAAATGGTTTAATTGTTCCTTTATGTGTTAATCCGACAGCCTTTAGAATAACAGGCACATCGTCTCTTTCTTCTACATCATTATTACTGTGTAATGAATCAAGTCCTGCAACTTCATGTCCAAGCATTGTCTGAACAAGCTTTAAGCGTGGAAGTTCGTCTACTGTAAATAGACCTTCAAACTGACCATCACGAAGAACTGTAATTTTGTCACAAATTGCATAAACCTGTTCAAGGAAGTGAGTAACAAAGATAATACCTGTTCCCTGATCTCTTAAACGGCGCATAACTGTAAACAATTCTTCAACTTCTTTATCATCAAGAGAACTTGTAGGTTCATCAAGAATCAAAACTTTACAATCAAAATTTACTGCACGGGCAATAGCAACCATCTGCTGAATAGCAACAGAATAATCACCAAGTGGTTTTGTAACATCTATGTTTGTAAGACCAACTTTTGCCAGAACTTCTTTTGCAGTTTTATTCATTTTTTTCCAATCAATAAATGGTCCTTTTTTTGGCTGGCATCCAACAAAAATATTTTCTGCAACTGTGATATTAGGACACAAGTTTACTTCCTGGAATACTGTACTGATTCCATTTACCTGAGCTTCCTGAGGAGAATGATTATTGATTGGTTTTCCTTCAAGATAGATATCACCGGAATCTCGGGTATGAACACCGTTCAATACTTTAATTAATGTACTTTTTCCAGCACCATTTTCACCCATCAATGCATGAATTTCACCTTTGTTCAAAGTGAATTCTACATTCTGTAGAGCTTTAACGCCTGGAAATGTCATGTTAATGTTCTCCATTCGAAGAAGAACTTCACTATTTTCCATAATTAAATCCTTTTTTGACGCAATTTAAACTTTCTTTTCCGATTTGTAAGAATTACGTTTTTAATTTTCAAAAAAAAAGCCGGAGTGGTTTCCAATAAACAGCACCCAACTCCGGCTACATTAGATTATATTTTAATCTTTAATTAGTACTGACGTGTTGGTAACATTTCAGCAGCATTTTCCTGATCGAAAACAGCTTCATCAACGTACATAATCTTGTCTACAGTACCACCTTTTTCAAGTGTCTGGATGATTTCTGCAACACGTGGACCATGTAATGGGTTACATTCTACAGCACAGTTGATTTCACCAGCAATCATACGATTGAATGTTTCATGAACAGCATCGAAACAGATGATGATGATATCTTTTCCTGGAACTTTACCAGCAGCTTTAATAGCATCAATTGCACCCCAAGCCATGTTATCATTTTCAGCAAATACTACATCGATATTGTCTGCACCAACTGATTTTAAGATAGCTTCCATAACTTTCTGTCCACCATCCTGTGTGAAGTCACCTGACTGCTGAGCAACCATTGTCCAGTTAGAGTGAGCTTTTACACCTTCTTCAATACCCTGTGTACGTCCGATCTGAGCAGAAGCACCAATTGTTCCCTGAAGGTCTACGATGTTGATTTTGTCATTTGCACGACCAGTTTTTGTTAAGTAAGCATCTAACCATTTAACACCATCACGTCCTTCTTTTAAGAAGTTTCCACCTACCCAGCAGAGGTAAAGTGAATCATCAGATACTTTCATCAAACGGTCAGAAAGAATTACTGGAATACCAGAAGCTTTACATTCTGTAAGAACTGTTTCCCATCCTGTTTCTACGTTAGGAGCAACTACGATATAGTCAACATCCTGCTGAATGAATGAACGCATAGCTTTAATCTGGTTTTCTGTTTTCTGCTGTGCATCATCAAAAATTAATTTGTAGCCATTTTCTTCTGTAAATGTAGATTTGAAAGAAGCTGTGTTAGCAAGACGCCAATCTGATTCAGCACCAACCTGTGCATATCCAACAGTAATAAGTTTTTTTCCAGCAGCAGCTGATTTTGTATTGTTCTTTTTTGAACATCCAGTAAGAGCTAAAGCACTCATTAATACAGCGCTAGCTAATAAAATTGACTTTTTCATACCTAAAAGTCCTCCTGATTTTTTAATATCCGCCAAAACCGGCGAAAAGCTTGCAGAGCAAACTTCTTTAATAGTTTTTATGATTTAATAATAAATCCGATTTTTTGTTTGTTAATATTTTTTTTTACGAACTTTTTGTAAAATTTTTAAGTTTTTTTGAATATTTTTCACTTTTTTTACAAAATTTTTCGTACAAAAGTCATATTTTTACGATTTTGGTTAAAAAATTTACGAAATAAACA